>UNSR01000001.1:0-19535 GCA_900557595.1 Candidatus Saccharimonadota bacterium
GGAAATTAAATAAAGTTCTTGGGATTTTGATGAAAACGCGCTACAATAGCAGTAGGGCGTTTTCGCGCGTGCTGGCTGTTGTGGCGGTGTGGTGAAATGAGCGGTTATCAGCCGCGAAGCCTGCGGGAAGAAATCGGCATAAAGTCGAGATTAGAACCTGCCGTGAGCTTGCGTAAATAGCAAATAAAGAGCTGAAAGAATCACTTCTTTTGGAATCGAGATGGTACCGTCCGCATAAAACACCTAGCGGATTCTCGAAGTCAGAAGAGGTGATTTTTAATTGAAAAATAGCTATCAAAAGTCTAAAAATAAGGAGGTAGTACAATGAAATTCAAACACGGAACACGTCGTCGAGCTGCAGAATATGAGAAAGATTGGGTGCAGCGATGGAAAGACGATGACACATTTAACAAGTCGATCGCGCAGCGTCCTGCTGATAATTCTTGGGTTTTTTATGACGGTCCTCCGTTTTTGACGGGAACGCCGCACCACGGACATTTGTTGGTTAGCACGGTGAAGGATACGATGGGACGCTTCCACACGATGAAAGGTCAGCGAGTTGAGCGACGTTGGGGCTGGGATTGTCACGGTCTGCCAGCGGAGGTTTACGTTGAAAAAACGCTAGGCATTTCTAATAAAAAAGAAATTGGCACAAAAATTAGCGTTTCTGATTACGTCAAGGAATGTCGAGCGGCTATGGTTCGAACTGGCACCGAGTGGGAAGATACAATTGAGCGAATTGGTCGTTGGGTCGAGTTTAAGGGCGCTTATAAAACCATGGATAATAATTACATGGAATCTGTTTGGTGGGCGTTCAAGAGACTTTACGAAGAAGGCAAAATCTATGAAGGCGAAAAGATTTTGGTCTATTGCACGAAGGACGCAACGCCAATTTCTAAGAGTGAAGTGGCTATGGAAAATAGCTATCAAATGGACACTGACCCGAGCTTATTCGTCTACTTTAAGCTGGAGGATGAGGATGAATATTTGCTTGCGTGGACGACGACGCCGTGGACTTTGCCGGCAAATATGGTCTTGGCGGTAAATCAAGACGTTGATTATTCTTTGGTGGCGTATGGCGATAAAAAGTTTTACGTTGCAAGCGACCGCGTTGAGAAAGTTATGACGGACGAAAAGCACCAGCCGCTGGAATATTCAATTGTTAAGACGATTAAAGGTTCTGAATTGGTGGGCAAGCGATTTGAGCCGCTATTTGAAAATCGCGGTCCGGCTGCGCATAATATTCTTCACGCCGATTTTGTGACGACCGATGATGGTACGGGAATTGTTCATATTGCGCCAGCTTACGGTGAAGACGATTATGAATTGTGCCGAAAAAATGACGTTCCAGTATTGTCGTTGGTTGACGGTGATGGAAATTACACGGAGGGCAGATGGTTGGGTCGCAACATTTGGGAAGTAAATAAAGAGATAGCGAAGACTTTATTAGAAGAAGGTCGGGCGCTGAAAATTGAATATATTCGTCACGAATATCCGCATTGTCATCGATGCGGCACGAAATTGATGTACCGCGCTCACCCAAGTTGGTTTATGGATATTCAGAGTCAGAAAAAGGAAATGTTGGAGGCGAACGAGCAGACAAGCTGGACGCCAGACAATCTGAGGACTGGACGATTCCATAACATCATCGAGCAGGCGCCGGATTGGAACTTGAGTCGCGATCGTTATTGGGCAACACCAATTCCAGTGTGGAAGGGCGTGAAGAATGATGGCACGGAAGTGGTGAAAGTGATTGGAAGCTTTGCAGAATTTGAAGAAGTTACGGGTCGCAAGTTGGACGATTATCACTTGCCGCAAGTTATGGACGTTACGTTTGAGTGCGACGGCGCAGAAATGCATCACATCGGTAAGGTTTTAGACTGTTGGTTTGAGTCTGGCTCGATGCCGTTTGCTCAATTCCATTATCCATTTGAGAACAAGGAAAAATTTGAAGCAAGTTTTCCTGCCGATTTCATCATTGAGGCGATTGATCAAACTCGTGGCTGGTTTTATAGCTTAACAGCGGTAAACGTGGCTTTGTTCGGTAAATCTCCATGGAAGAATTTGATTTGTACTGGATTTATCAATGCTGCCGACGGTAAAAAAATGAGCAAGAAGCTAAAGAATTATACCGATCCGATGGAATTGATGAACAAGACTTCGGCCGACAGCTTCCGATTCTTGATGCTTTCAAGTCCGCTAACAAACGGCGAAAACTTTGCCTTGGCGGATAAGGATGTAATGGATGTAGCGCGTAAGCTTGGTATGATCTGGAATATGTATGACTTCTTTACAATGTACGCTGAAGTTGATGGCTGGGAGTTTAATGGCGATTTGTCAGATCCGCTTCACGATTTAACAAATCCGTTGGATATTTGGATTGTGTCGAGATTGCATCAATTGATAACAGAGGTCGAGCGAGGTCTTGATAATTACAATCTTCAGGATGCGACTAAGCCAATTTTGCCATTCTTAGATGATGCAAGTAACTGGTATGTTCGACGCAGCCGTCGTCGCTTCTGGAAATCTGAAGATGATGGCGATAAAAATGACGCATATCGCACGCTCCATTACGTTTTGGTGCGACTCAGTTATATGCTAGCGCCGTTTACACCGTTCTTAGCGGAAGAATTGTATCATAATTTGACTGGCGATAACGAGTCGATTCATCTTAAAGATTGGTTGCTGGCTGGTGAAATAGATAATTCAATGCTTCGCGACATGAATGCACTACGTACTGCGGTAAATGACGGCTTGTCGAAGCGCGCATCAGAGGGAATTAAAGTGCGTCAGCCGTTGGCGTCTGTGAAACTTATCAACACTATTTCTCGGGATACGCCGGCGGAAGTTGCGCAGTTCTTGATTGATATCGCTAAAGATGAATTGAACGTAAAATCGGTTGAAATTGTTACAGATTCAGAGTCTGAGTCGGCGCAACCGAGCGTTGTTTATGACTTAACAATCACTCCTGAGCTAAAGCGCGAAGGTTTGATGCGTGAAATCGTTCGCCACGTCCAAAGCGCGCGCAAGCAAGCTGGTCTGCAGATAGATGATCGAATTGTATTGAGTATTTCTAGCGACGATTCTGAAATATCTCAAGCTATTGATGCTTTCGCCGATGTCATTAAATCTGAAACGCTCGCCGTGGAATTGAATTCTGTGGTCAATGAATCGGAAAAATATGATGCCAAAATCGAGGGCAAATTGGTAGAAATTTCCCTGAAAAAGGCGTAAAGGGCAGTAAGTGAAATGAGAATATCCTCCTCTTCATGGGGAGGATATTCTATTGACTTTTAATCGTACTTATGCTAATATATGATTGTTAATTGATAAAAATAAAAAAGTTATGCAAAATTTATTCAACAAATTATTTGGTAGTAAAATAGGGTTTTCGCCAATTGATCCGCTGGCGGATGGACTTGCTGAAGAAATTATTAAAGAGCAGCGGGAGCCACAGGCAATTCGGCTAGACGCTGACGAAATAGAAGACATTCGTAAGTTTTGGTCTCGTGCGGATGGAGATTTTGACAGATAATAGTGTATAATTAGCTCATGTTAATTGAGTCTTTAATGTTTTTTGCTCGAGCCGGCGGAGGTGGGTCGGGCTCTTCTGGGGGATCCTTAATTTTGATGCTACCCGCAGCTGTATCGGGCGGTGTGGCAGGCTTTGTAAAAAGGAAGACTAGATCGAAAATAGCAGGCTTCTTGGTAGGTGTTGCTGTTGGACTAGTTTTTAGTTTACTGTATTTAGCCGATTTAATGTGGTTCATATGTGCAGTTATTTCTACTTTTGTGGGGGTCGCTATCTCTGTATTTGTTGATAAGCTCAAAGTATTTCGCCAAAATAGTGAGGCGGCTACTAATACAGTTCGCCAAGCCTCCTCTGCTGATTCGTTATGGCAGCCAGATAATCTTACTAATTACGCTAGGCAAGTTTTTGAGAGGTTTCAGTATGATTGGAGCAACTTAGATTATGAGTCAATTCGTAAGTACACGACACAGAGATATTCAAATCATATTGGACTAGTAATGCAGGCTTTGCGTCAAATGAGTCGTAGGAATATCGTCGATAACGTGCGGATAAATGAGGCTATTTTTGCTGACGCGCATGACGATGCTAATAATCAAAGTGATCGGGTGAGTGTAGCATTTTTGGCGGAAGCAGACGATAGGCTAGAGGAGGTTGCTACAGGTAAGAAAATCCGAAGCACCAATGAAGAGTTTGCGGAGAAGTGGAACTTTGTTCGTGAAGGCAATGAGTGGAAGTTAGATGGCATAAATCAGCCGACTGAGGACGTTAATACATTAGTTGGCTCGCTGAATAAGTTTGCTAAGGACAACGGCATGTATTTTAGCCTGGATTGGGGTAGGCTACTTCTTCCGAAGGGTGGTAACTTATTTTTGCCGCGCTATTTTAACTCTGCTGACGTAAATAACCACGTTATTGGTATTTGGGATGGTGGCATTCTTGTTCAGCTTTATACTTGCGTGCTTAAAAACGGCAATGGATTTACAGATGAAGGTAAAAATAAGGATGAAGTTAATTACCTTATCGGTCAGATTATGCTACCCAAATCTTACGGTGGAATTTTGGTTGACAGGGATGATAATAGCATTTTTAGGAAGCGGATAATATCGCCAATTGGCTATAAGAAAATTGAAATGGAGTGGGGTGATTTTAATAAACGCTATACTATTTTTGCCACAAACGAAGATCAGGCGACGAGCTTTGAGTTATTAAATCCGAGTTTTATGGCGTGGCTATATGACCAGGATATAAAAGCTAATATTGAAGTGATGGACAATATAGTTATTTTATATGCCCGGGTTTCTTCTGATGAAAAACGCTATGCAGAAATGTTGGAGATTTTAAGAAGAGCTCACAAAGAGCTGAAGATGTAGGAGGTTCTATGATTACTAAAGCCATTATTCCGGTTGCTGGTTGGGGAACGCGAATGTTGCCGATTACCAAATCTATCGAAAAGTGTATGTTGCCAGTTGGTACTCGTCCAGTGATTGATTATATTGTGCAAGACGTTGTGCGAGCGGGTGTGAAGGATATCTACTTTGTGGTGGGTGAACAGAGCACGCAGGTACAGAGTTATTATCGATCGAATATTCAATTGAACGATTATTTATGTCGAGCGGGCAAACGGGACAAGCTTCCTCTGGTGGCTCCACTTCGCGACGTCCGAATACATTTTTTAACTCAGCCGGGAACTGGTGGTTACGGTACAAGTATTCCAGTTGGTCTGGCGAGCGAATTTATCGAACAGGGCGAGTCGGCTTTTGTAATTATGGGCGATCAATTCTTTTGGCGTGGCGACGGCGGTTCAAACGCGGCAGATTTGGCGGAGTTGGTGGAATCGCGTGGATTGTCGGCTGGGCTATTAGGAAATCCTGTCGAAGAGGAATTTATTCCGCAAACAGGGATTATTGAAACTGACGATCAGGGCAATTTTGTGCGAATAATTGAAAAGCCAAAATTGGAAGAAGCTCCAAGTAATCTCAGCAACTCAAGTTTTTACGTCCTGAACAAAGAGATTTTTGAGTTGGCGCGAACCTTGCCAGCGAACCCTAAGAGAGGTGAGTTTGAGCTAACGGATGCGATTAATGCATACATCGATGGCGGCGGCGTGATTGCTGTTGGTGAGGCTAAGGGCGAATATATGGAATGCGGCTCACCGAGCGGTTGGCTGAAGGCGAATAACGCTATGGCGAAAAATTCTACCTGCTAACTGTACTTGATTTTATTGCTAGTTTTTGATAGAATTATTAGAGTTAATTCATAATAATTAAGGAACGAAATGAAAGCAGTCGTAAAAATCTCTGGCAAACAATATATTGTCAGTGAAAAAGAGTCCCTCTTGGTGGATCTCCTCCCTGAAGGCACAAAAGAACTCACTCTCGACGCACTTTTAGTGATTGATGGTGATAAAATCAAGGTTGGTACGCCAACCGTAAAAGGCTCTAGCGTTAAGGCTAAGGTCGTAGAAGCGGAAGTTAAGGGTGATAAGCTTCGCGTTATCCGCTACAAGAGTAAGAAGCGTGTACACAAAGAAACTGGTCATCGCCAGAAGTACACGAAGATTGAAATTACGTCAATCAAATAATCTGAAGAGCCGCTTTCGTAAAGGAAGCGGTTTTTTGATGTCTGTTATTTATGTTCTGCTCATGCTATAATTAAGGCAGGTAAAAAGGGGAACGAATGACAAAAATCATTGCGGTGACAAATCAAAAAGGTGGCGTCGGCAAAACAACGACGTCAATTAACGTAGCATATTTTTTGGCAAAAGCTGGCAAGAAAACATTGTTGGTGGATTTTGATCCGCAGGGCAATGCCACCAGTGGACTTGGGATAGATAAGCAAAATTTGGGCGCAACAATATCAGAGGTGATTATGCGACAAATTGACCTGGCGAATATCATATTGCCGACGGAATATAAAAACTTATCAATCGCTCCAGCTACACCTCATTTGGCGAATACGGAAGTGGAGTTGGCGCAGGCGCAGGGAAGGTTTGTTCGCTTGCGAGAGGCTTTGCGGAAGGCGACGGATTACGACTATATTATTATCGATAGCCCGCCGAGCTTGAGTTTGTTGACGGTCAACGGTATGATTGCTGCTAATTACGTATTGCTTCCAGTCCAGGCGGAATTTTACGCATTGGAAGGATTGGGGCAGCTTTTGGAAAGTATGAAATTGATAAAGAAGGGGCTTAATCCACCCCTGGAATTATTGGGCGTTTTATTGACGATGATGGATTCCAGGACTACATTATCTGGGCAAGTTCACGCTGAGGTTAAAAAGTATTTCCCAGACAAGATTTTTAAGAATAGCATTCCGCGAAATATTCGCTTGGCTGAAGCTCCTAGTCATGGCGCGCCAGTTGGGGCGTATGATCGTTTTTCAAAAGGTTCTCGGGCTTATAAGGCGCTAACGAAAGAAATTATAGAGAGGGTGGAGCGATGAAAAAAGGTTTAGGTAGAGGTTTTGGGTCGTTAATTCCAACCAATTTGATTGATGAGACGTTCGATCCGACAGCGCAACAGGATGTGAAAGTTTCTCATTTGAGAGATATTGCTATTGACCAAGTTGTCCCAGATCCAGATCAGCCGCGTCGTTTTTTTGATGAGAATGCTTTGAATGAGTTGACGGAATCGGTGCGCGAGCATGGTGTGGTTCAGCCGATTGTTGTGACGCCAAAAGGCGATAAATATCTGATCGTGGCGGGCGAGCGACGTTGGCGTGCGGCGAATAGGGCTAATTTAACAGAGGTGCCGTGCATCGTCAGGAGTATGAGCGATCAAAATCGCCTGGAGGTCTCTTTGATTGAAAACTTGCAACGACATGATTTGAATGCGCTTGAAACTGCGACTGCTTATCAAAAATTGCGCGATCAATTCAATATGACGCTGGAGGAAATTGGCAAGCGTTTGGGTGGCAAATCTATAAGTGCGGTCAGTAATACGTTGAGGCTACTGAAATTGCCGAAGTCTGTGCAGCAGGCGTTGTTTGAGGGGCGATTAAATGAAGGGCAAGCAAGACCTCTAATCGGTTTGCCTGATGACGCCGCGGAAGATATTATGGAGCGAGCTATTCGCGAGGAGTGGTCGGCGCGACGGATTGAGCAAGTTGTTACTTTGTGGAAGCAGGCGAAGGCTAGTCCAATTGAGAACAAGCGCCGCCCAGCAGATATGCCTCACGCAGATGCTGTTGAAAGTCTTTCAAAGCGATTTGGAACAGGTGTGAAAATTCGTACAAACGGCCGTGGAGCTGGTCAGATCAGTATCAAGTTTAAGGATAATCTTGAATTTGAACGAATAAGAGAATTGCTCGAAAAGTAATTTTTATTAGAACGAGCGAATTTTATTGAATGGGAATATTCGTAGACTAACTGGTCCGACGATGTCATAAAGAGGGATCGGCCCCATGCAGTTTCGAGAGTCGCAAGAATAGCTTCCTTGGCGGTGATCACCCATGACGAATATCGTGCCTTCTGGTACGGTTGTATCGACATCTCCAGAAGTAGGTTGTCCTGGCTCATTTTTATTGACTGAGGTGTCAGGGTTAAATCCGTCGGGATTTTCTGTGTTGTAAACAGTTACGGTGCCGTTTTTCACAGTAACTCGCTCACCGGCAAAGGCAATTACGCGCTTAACAATGTACTCATCTTTACCTGTGGATGCATTGAAATTTGGATTCTTAAACACAATTACTTGTCCGCGCTTTGGGGTATAATTTTTATTTTGCAATTTTGAGCTAGTGACGGGCAATCGATTGACGATCAGACGATCGCCGGTGTACATCGTCGTTTCCATACTGGCACCTTCAACATTGAAAGTTTGAAATACAAATGTGTTCAATAAAAGTGTGCCGATCACCACGCCAACAACGAAAATGACCATTCCCAGGCCATCTTGTAATTTTGGATGACGATCCATAAAAGTAGCGTCCATTGTTTCAATTATAAGCGTTTTGTGTGTTATAATCAATAGATATGAAACCACGCAAACAGTCGATGGACGGATTTGTCGCCAAGCGACCACAGCGAACTTCGTTGGGGGAAATTACTAGCAAAAAAACGACTACGCTCGGGCATCATCGTAGTAACGAAGATAGTCCGCAGGTGTCGAATAATGCGGCAAGAAATATTCAGCAACCAACTTCTGCTAATAAATTAAAGCAGAATATTAGCGAATCGTTGGCGGCGATTGATGAAAACACCAAGCCTTCTCATCGGCAGGAGCGTAAACAGAAGCGTAAGAAAAAATTAATTACCAGGATTATTCTTGCGATTATCGGAATTATTATTGCAATTGTGGCGGGTTGGCTGCTATTAAAATTATGGCAGACGATGAACTCGGTGTTCCATAATGGCGGAATCTTAGGACTATTTTCTCAGCAGAAGCTGAAAGAGGATGCTTATGGCCGAAGCAATGTGCTGATTTTAGGTACAACAGATGACGATCCAGACCATCCAGGTGCGACATTGACCGACTCGATGATGATTCTTAGCGTCAATCAGACAAAGAAAGACGCGTATATGTTTAGCATTCCGCGTGACTTGTATGTAAAATTTGGCATGGCGTGTAATTCTGGCTACGCTGGTAAAATCAATGAATATTTTGGCTGCGTGAATAACGGAGATAGCGCGCAAGCGGAAGCCGAACGAATGGATAAGACTAAGAAATTCATCGGCGATATATTCGGTATGGATATTCAGTATGTGGCGCATATTAATACTGCGGTGATTCGTGATGCTGTCAATGCGGTCGGCGGAGTTACTGTTGACGTACAGAGTCGTGATCCGCGGGGAATCCTTGATCCAAGTATGGACTGGATGTGTCGAGCGAAGGAATTGAATTATCAGCAACGTCGCGAACGATGTCCAACGGGTCACTATATGCAATTAACTAACGGCAAGCACGAAATGGATGGCGAAAAAGCGATGTGGTTCTCTCGAGCGCGTGGTTTAGTGGCGCCAACTTACGGATTGGAACAATCCAACTTTGACCGAGAGAAAAACCAGCAATTGGTACTTATGGCACTGAAAAACAAAGCTACTTCCACGGGAACGCTGACTGACTTTGGTAAGGTGACATCTCTGATGGACGCCATGGGCAAAAACTTGCGCACAAACATTGACACAAAAGAAATCCGCACAATTATGAATCTTGGCTCGGAGATAAAAGAATCTGATATTCACAGATTGAGTTTTGTGGAAGAAAACAACGTACTTATGACCACTGGCACGGCGGGTGGCGCAAGTATAGTCCAGCCAGCTGCAGGATTGTATGATTATGACGACATTCGCGCTTATATAAAATCTGAGATTTACGCAACGCCATTATCTAAGGAAAAAGCTACAGTTGCCGTCTTGAATGGTTCTGGCGTGGCTGGTGCAGCACAGAAAGAAGCGGACAAATTGACAGAATTAGGAATGAAAGTTGTTCATGTCGGCAATGCTCCAGGTAATGAAAAGCTATGGAAGACTCAAGTTTATCAATTGCCAGCTGGTAAAGAAAAAACTGCCACAAAAGATAAATTTAAGGAGTTGTACGGCTCGGTTTCATCAGATTCCTCGAAGTATAATTTGAATGTTGATGCACAATTTATCGTTGTTGTGGGAACTGGCTCATAATTTGGTATAATAGAGTAAGTTATGGAGTTACTGAAAACTGTTAAACGAAGAACGTTTTGGAGCGAGTTGGTTTACTATGTCTTAAATATTGGCTTGGCGGCGGCATTGCTTGTTATTGCTCAAGCATTTCAGACCCCGTTTCCAGCGTTAGCGCTTGTCGTGCTGAGTAAATGGCGTATAATTGCCGTTCGTCCGCGTTTTTGGTGGGCAAATATTCAGGCTAACTTGGTTGACTTAACGGTCGGAATTGGTGTTGTTGGTCTGATGTATCTACCTACGTCAGTGTTTTATTTCCGCGTAGCTTTGGCAATACTATATGCAATTTGGCTAGTTGTGATTAAGCCGATGTCTAAGCGCTGGCAGGTCGCCATGCAGTCGTTGATCTCTATTTTCGTTGGCGTAACTGCGCTGATGGTGGTGTCGTACGAGTGGCCAGTTTCTGTAGTTGTTATTCTGATGTTCTTGATTGGTTATAGTTCTGCGCGCCATTTTCTACACAGTTATGACGAAGAACAAACGGTTTTACTTTCGGCAATCTGGGGACTTGTCTTTGCTGAACTGGGTTGGCTGTCGTACTATTGGACTTATAGCTATGGAAAGTCATTATTTGGCGGCGTTTCACAGGTTACAATAATCTTATTGCTATTCTCGCTTGTCGCCAGTAAAGCTTACCAATCTTACAACAAACACAAAGCTATTCGGTTTTCAGACATATCCGCTCCAGTGATTCTTACAATCGGAATTATCTTAGTGATGCTAGTGTTCTTAAATTCTGTAGTAATTTAATCTTTAGCACCAGTGAAACGCAGGACTAGGATGTAATTGAGAACTCTCTCTTTTACAAAACCATTTTTCACGGCTTCGTCAATTATTCTATTGTGCTGCTGGGGGTCCGCCTCGATAAACAATAAACCTTCTGAAGTGAGACATCGTGGTGCTTGTGAGATCAATTGCAATATCAACTTCAATCCTTCGTCTTCGGCAAAAAGCGCAATTTTTGGTTCGTATTGAAGTTCTGGAGATACGTCCCAATTTTTGTCAACGTAAGGCAAATTGGCAAATATATAGTCGACTGGTTTGAGCTGGCCATTAAGTAATGATTGCTGTTGAATATGGATGTCCACATTTAAGGCATTCGCATTTTTTTCTGCAATATTTAAGGCTGGTTTGCTGATATCGGATAAAATTACCGACAAGTTGCTTCTCTCTAATTTGGCAGTAATTCCCAGACAGCCAGACCCTGTGCCAACGTCAATTAAAACTTTTTCGGCAATTTCACTGGCGGTCAGTTCTAAGAACAATGAAATTAGATCTTCAGATTCAGGGCGGGGAATTAAAACAGAGGGAGATACGGTAAATCTACGCCCGTAAAATTCTTTATAGCCCAGAATATAGGCGATCGGTACGCGGTCTAATCTTAGGTCTAGTCTGGCATTTGCGATGTCAAATCTTCTGGGGTCAATTTCTTCGTCCAGGTGGGCGTGTAGGTAAGTGCGGTTTTTTCGTAAAGTGTTGGCTAATATCAATTCAGCGTCTAATCTGGCGGACGGGATGTTTGCCGTTTTTAAGGATTTTGTGGCAATTTTTAGCCATTCAGAGATGATCATGCTGCTAATTATAACATATATCTATGGAATGTAAAAAGTAAAATGCTTGCAAAAACTGAGAAAAATGGTAAAAAGTATTGACAAATCAAGAGAGAGAGAGTATTATAGGCTTCATATCATTAGCGAAAGGAATGAATATATAATGGAATTGCCAAATAATACGTACAGTAGCGAAGCCGCAAAGCAAATGGAGTTTGCAGAAGGATTTAATCCTGAACTGGCTACTGAAGAAAAAATACGGGCGGCAGTAGAATTTGATGATCTGGTTCAGTCGACGTTGCTTAGTTTTGCAGGAGATGCGAAAACTTATGACCATACTGTATTTACAGATCGGGTAGAATCGAGTATTCTTTTAGAAATTCCTCAAGAAGACGGATCTCGTGTATTAGTCAGTGTGGAGTCCGCTCTGCTTGATAGTGGAGATAAAAAACGATCCATACGAATTACGGAATCGGATGAGAGAGATAAAGAGATGCATGATTATTATATAGAAGATGATCAGGTTTTGAGGTACGATAACAATCTTGCTGAGCGGCCGAGAGAATTGAGGGGAGCGCTGCGCCCCGAAGAAAGTATCAGTATTGAGGGCATAAAGCGTATGATCGATGAGTGTAAAAATGAAATAGAGAATGATAAGTTAGAGCAGCAAATGGGGCTGAACCGTCAATCAGTCGGTGTGGAAGAGATAAGTAAGTTGGCAGAATTATTGGAGTCTGCTAAGCCGCGTAAGCTGTACTAATTATTACTAGCATTCTGAGCTTTCAACTCGCGCTCATATCTCTGTAGATTTTCAATCAAATCGTCGATATCCCCGTTCATTGCAGCGGGGATATTGCTGCGGCTGTAGTGAATGCGGTGGTCGGTGATTCGGTCTTGAGGGAAGTTGTACGTTCGGATTTTTTCCGAGCGGTCGCCAGTTCCAACCAACGAGCGTCGCTCGGCGCTTAATTTGGCGTTTTCCTCGTCAATTTTCATCTGCAACAATCGCGAACGAAGCACGCTCATGGCTTTTTCGCGGTTTTTAATTTGCGATTTTTCGTCTTGGTTTGTAACTATCATTCCAGTCGGCAAGTGGGTGATTCGCACTGCTGAGTCTGTAGTGTTCACACTTTGACCGCCGTGTCCACTGGAGCGATAAATATCAACGCGCAAATCATTCGGGTTTATCTCGATGTCGGCTTCTTCTGCTTCTGGTAAAACCGCCACCGTTACGGTTGAAGTGTGGACGCGACCTTGGCTTTCAGTGACTGGAACTCGCTGAACTCGGTGTACGCCACCCTCGAACTTCAATTTAGAGTATGGCGCGTCACCCTTGATCATGAAGATAACTTCTTTATAGCCGCCAGAATCGTTGGCTGATTCGCTGATTAATTCTACTTTATAGCCGTTAGATTCGCACCAGCGTAAATACATGCGGTATAGTTCCGCCGCAAACAACGACGCTTCATCGCCACCCGCACCAGCGCGGATTTCCATGATGATATTTTTCTCATCGTTGGGGTCTTTCGGGGTGAGCAGGATGAATAATTCTTCTTCTAATTCGGTCAATCGAGCTTCAGTTTCAGTGATCTCAAGTTTCGCCAGCGCAGCCAATTCGCCGCCTTCGTTGGCTAATTTTTTGGCTTCTACTAAGTTTTTTTCCAGATTTTCTCGCTCTTCACCTTTGGAAATAAGCGTTTCTAATTCTGAAAATCGTTTGTTTTTTACCGTAAAATCTGGTGAGCTGTAAGCATCAGGTTGCGCTAAAAAATTGCTCAAATCAGCTCGTTCGTTTTTCAGAGAATCCATATCTAAAGAAATCTTCGCCATATCTATAGAATTATATCATACATTGACAAATGTTTCTCAGTATTGTATTATATAGTGACAATGAAAGAATGCAAGGTTGATTCGTGTGATTTGGCTTACGAAAATGCTGATAAGTCGACGTTTTGCGATGTTGGAAAGTCATCTGAACTGGTGCGGTGTATTGAAGATCTTCCAGAGGATATGCCAGCAAACGATCCGAGGGTTGATTTGATTGTGAAGAGCTTGTTTAAGATTGACGCTCATCCAATAGAGAAGCCAGTTTCATTACGCGATTTGAATGAATCAATTAAAGGCAATATTGCCAGTGAAACGAAGATATCTATATATGAGGGTGAGTGGCCTGACATGAGAGCGATTCCGGAATCTGATATTCCGTTGCCGGTTGAATTATTTGTGGCTGCACCGATGATTAAAGATTGGCGAGAAGGGCGAGTGTCGGAATCGAAAGGTGGGAAAAGTAGTCGCGATATTATTAGGCAATACGCAGGAATGAATCCGAAAACTAGTCCTCCAATACGCAGTGTAGACGTTGTTGTGGATTCTGATGGCGGAGTATTTTTGGCTTTGCAAGGTGACGGCGCTCACCGCTTATGTGCTGCAAAGATGCGGGGAGATCGTGAAATATTGTGTCGCGAGATAAGTATTGTCAGATTGAACTAATGTAAAATAAAACCGCCCAGTGATTGAGCGGTTTTTGGATTGTTGGACTAATTTGTCAGATTATTTAGTCTTTTTGTCTGATTTTGGAGAATCAGTTTTAGCTGCTTTTTTAGCGTTAGCTTTCTTTGCTTTGTTTGCCAAAGCCGCTCGGCGAGCTTCAGCGGCTGCTTGACGAGCCTTAAAGCGATCAACACGACCTTCGGTGTCGATAATCTTTTCTTCACCGGTGAAGAATGGGTGTGAAGCTGATGAAACGTGAACCTTAACTAACGGATATTCGTTGCCGTCTTCCCATTTGATAGTTTCGGTTGTTTGCGCTGTTGACTGAGTCAAGAACGCGAAGCCCGCTTGTTCGTCGCTAAATACGACAGGGCGATAGTTCTGTGGGTGAATACTGCTTTTCATAACTGTTCAATTGTACATAATTTATTGGAAAATGTCAAAAGCCCGTAGCCTTAACTTTGCTATTTTGGCGAAATTATGACATAATATAGGTATGATTGAGTTACCGACTAGTCCTGATGCTTTGAGTGAGTTAAGTCCAGTGGCGCCGCCAAAGTTATTATCGCAGGCTCAAGACGCTAGTCGAGATAATCTTATGGTCTATGTAAAAGCGGATAATTATCTGGGCACGGAAACGAGCGACCCTTCGTTCATGAAAAGTCGATATAAAACGACTGAATACGAAGCGATAAATGATTTTGTGCAATTTATAGAGACGACAAAGCATTATTTACCTGATTACATGGAGTATTGCGCTAAAGAATTAATAGATGAATTGGCGTTTTTGGGCATGCCGGAACTAAATTTCGCAGCAAATGCGCTAGCAAAAAGATTGAGGCATCATTTGGAGGTTGATAATAAGCCGGTCTATATTGACGTAGGAAATTCGCTAAGTCAGTGTCGCGTTAAAAACGAGATGAAAAGTAGTCAGTATATTTTAAGTCTGGTCTTATCTAAATTTCCAGACGATGAATTCGAAGAATACAAAGGTAGATTGAAAGTGTATGGCGGCAGGGGTGAGATTGGCAAGAGCTCTAAGATTTTATTTTTCGATGATTGGATTATTGGCGGCGATCAGGTGAGAGAGCGAATTTCAGTATTTGGAGCATATAATAACCCCGGGGCTCATAAGGTGAGTGTATTAGTTATGGCAGCTAGTAGTGAATACATTGATAATGGTATAGTTGCGGACTCTCTGTGGGGGGAGGCGACATATCCTGTAGAGGCTTACTACAGACTCAAAAATGACCATAATGATTGGGGTGTGAGTAGAGTAACAGGTATACATTCTTCGACTGATAGTGCATTTGGCTGTGAGGTTGATGATATAGCTTATCGTGCTATCGAAGGGGGGATTCTCAAGGGGGAGAGAATTGATAGGTTAACTTTACCTGCGTTGGTAAATATAGTACGACCGTATCGAAATGGTGAAGATTTTGATGGTTTATCGCGATTTAGACAATTGCTAAAAAGAGAGTGATATTTGCAGATTTACTGATTATTTGGTATAATTGCCAAGTAACTAATTTTAATGACACAATCCGTTTCACACTCCAAATCGTGGGCGGATGAGGCAAAAGGAGAAGAGAATGTCTGTAAAGATAGACATTAAGGCTTTGCTGGAGTCAGGTGTTCATTTTGGACACAAAACCAGCCGCTGGCACCCAAAGATGGCGCCATATATTCACAGTAAGCGTCAGGACAGTCACATTATTGACTTGACTAAGACTGTTGAAGCTTTGGATAAGGCTTTGCCAGAATTGACAAAAATCGCTGCATCAGGCCGTAAGGTTCTGTTTGTCGGCACCAAAAAACAAGCCAAAGACGTTGTTCGTGAAGCAGCTGAAAAGATCAACCAGCCATACGTAGTTGAGCGCTGGATTGGTGGTATGTTGACTAACGGTTCAACTATTGCTCAGCAAATTAAGAAGTTGAAGAATCTTGAAAAGCGAATGGCTTCAGGTGACTTGGAAAAGCGTTATAACAAGCTTGAAGTGCAGCGCTTCCAAGAGGAAATCGACAGCTTGAATATGAAATATGGCGGCATCAAGGATTTGATGGGCAAGCCAGGCGCTGTTGTTGTAGTTGACGCATTGACCGACGCAAATGCAGTTCGCGAGGCTCAAACTTTGGGCGTGCCAGTATTTGCAATTGTTGACACCAACGTTAACCCAACAGGAATTGATTATGTAATTCCAGGTAATGACGACGCTGTTAAGGGCATTCAATTGCTATTAGACTACTTCACCGCAGCTGTTGCTGAAGGTGCGGGTAGTGTAAAGGCTGAAGAAAAACCAGCTAAAAAAGAGGAGAAATAGGATGGGCGTTTCTGTTGATGATATTAAAAAATTGCGCGAATTGACCGGCGTAGGCTTGACTGACGCTAAGAAAGCTTTGGTTGAAGCTGAGGGCGATTTCGATAAAGCTTTGGAAGCTATGCGCAAAAAAGGCTTGACGAAAGCTGAAAAGAAGGGCGATCGTGAAGCTCGTGAAGGTTTGATCGAAAGTTATGTTCACTCTGGCCGAATTGGCGTTATCGTTGAGGTTAACTGTGAAACTGACTTCGTGGCTCGACTTGACGACTTTAAGACGTTGGCGCACGAAGTTGCTATGCAAATTGCAGCGATGAGCCCAAAGTATGTTTCTGAGGCTGACATTCCGGCAGAGGAAATGGAGCGCGTTAAAGCTGAGCTTATGGCGAGCGAATCTTTGGCAAGTAAGCCTGAAGAAATGCGCGAAAAGATCGTTGAAGGTCAATTGAAGAAGCATTTTGCTGAGCAGGTTCTTATGAGTCAGGCATACATTTTGGACGATTCTAAGACTGTTGAGCAACACATTAAGGAAGCAATTGCGAAATTAGGTGAGAACATCGTAGTTCGTCAATTCAAGCGAATTGAGCTGGGCGTAAGCGAATAGATTTTCGCACAGAGAAGAAATCGGCCGTAGCAATGCGGTCGATTTTTTATTGTGTGGAGATTATTGAGCAGCCGTCTTTTTGGTGGCGCGCATCTGTCGTGGTGACGATAAATTGGTGATCTTGGATGGTTTCTTGGAGGAGTTTTTCGCGAGTGGCGTCTAATTCAGAAAAAACGTCATCCAGTAGAATTAGCGGTCGAGATTGGCTGACTTCTGTTTGAAGTTCTAACTCTAATAATTTGAACGCCAGCATAATGGTTCGCATTTCACCACGTGAAGCAACTTTAATAGCGGGCTGATGGAGGAAAATTGTGAAATCTTCGCGGTGCGGGCCGGCAGAAGTGAAGCCTGTAGCCATTTCATATTCGCGGGATTTTCCTAAGCGATTTAGTAGGGCTTGGTCGTAATTTTCCAGGGGTACAATAGCTCCATATTCGATGGACAGTTGCGTGTCTTTTCCTGCCAAAGATTCGTATAAATTTTTTATGCGAGGCTCGTTTATCTGGAGAAATTTGGCTCGTTTTTGGGCAATGTTGGTTGCGTATTGGACAAATTTTATATCCCAAGCAAACAGATTGTCGCGCCAAATTGATGAGTCTTCTTGGTGGGATTTTAAGAGTTCGTTGCGCTGTAAAAGAGTGCGATTGAAAGCTCTTAAATCCGTGTCGTATTTGGGGTCAAGTCGGGCAATTAAGCCATCCAGAAAGTCGCGTCGTCGGGACGGTGAGGAGGAAATTAATCTTAGTTCGCTTGGTTCAAACAAAACGACGGGCAGACGATTTTTCCTAGTTAAGACCTTTGACTTATTGTCATTGATGATGAATTCTTTGTTGATTTTTCCAGAAATTGAGTCCAGTTTAATACGTCGCTCGCCGAAATCGCCCTCCAGATGAACAATTGTTTGCGGAGCGTTCAACGTCATACAATCGCCAAGACTGCCACGAAAACTACTGCCGCGTAGCGCTACATAAACCGCCTCGAGCAGATTCGTCTTGCCGGTGCCATTTGGTCCAACGATTACCGTACCAGAATTGCTAAAAGTCGCTTCGTGCAGATGATAAGACCGAAAATTGTATAGCTTAATCTTAGAAATCACTCTGTTATTATAGCACGGGGCGTAAGGCAAAATTAGCAGACAAGATGCTTGAAGTTTGATATAATAACGGATAGATAAATTGGAGGAAATATGTTCGACACAAACCCTTATGAAGAAAAAATGAATGCAGCGTTTAGCTTTTTTCAAGATGAATTGAAGAAGGTGCGAACGGGCAGGGCGCACGCTGGAATGCTCGATGGCGTTATGGTTGAGGCTTACGGTTCAAAAATGCCGCTTAATCAGGTTGCAAACGTAACCGCTCCAGAGGCACAAATGTTGTTAGTTACGCCATTTGACCCAAGCAACATTACGGCAATTTCTTCTGCAATTCGCGATAATCAAAGCCTAGGTTTTAATCCGTCTGACGATGGGCGAGTGGTTCGCGTTCCAGTTCCAGCTTTGACGGAAGAGCGCCGCCATCAATTGGTGAAACAGGTTAGCGAGAAGGTCGAGGAAGCTCGAATTGCGATGCGTAATATTCGCCAAGACGCTCTTAAGGATGCTAAGCGAATGAAGGACAATAAAGAGCTGAGCGAAGACGATTTGAAGCGCGTAGAGAAAGAAATTGACGGCTTAATGAGTAAGATGCAGGCGCAAATTGATGAGGCGTTTAAGGCGAAAGAAAAGGACGTCTTGACCGTTTAATGAGTGAAACTTTTGCCGACAAAGTGAAGGCATTGAATTTGCCGTTGGACCAAATTATTGTTATTGGTAGCGGGATTTTGGATCAATTGGGAATTCGTCCAGCTAGTGATATTGATCTTGCGGCGAGTCCTGATTTGATGAAAAAGCTCTCTGAGGAGAGTGGCGATTGGATTAAAAAGTTTGATGACAATC
The DNA here is from genome assembly GCA_900557595.1 of Candidatus Saccharimonadota bacterium. Classification (GTDB taxonomy): domain Bacteria; phylum Patescibacteriota; class Saccharimonadia; order Saccharimonadales; family Saccharimonadaceae; genus Nanosynbacter. Next base: position 19,074 of record UNSR01000001.1, read on the forward strand.
AGCGTTTTTATTTTGTAAAAGATGATGGTTCGGCTGAAGTTTGGGATGGCTGGGTTTTTGATGGACAGGCTGTTAGCTATGATGATTTGCTTGATTACGCAGTGGAATATGATGGCGTAAGGTTCGTCAATTTAGAGTTTTTATCTCGATGGAAAAAATGGCGTAGTCGCGAAAAAGATGTTCAAGATGTGAAATTAATTGATGAATGGAGGGCAGATAATGAGTGAAAATGTGAGTTTGCCGCGGCACATCGGGTTTATTGTTGATGGAAATCGGCGGTGGGCAAAACAGCACGGTTTGCCGACATATGAAGGACATCTGGCGGGCTATAACGCGTTAAAAGACGTGGCGTTGGAAGTTCTTCATCGGGGTGTGAAATATGCGAGCGCTTACGTTTTTAGTACAGAAAACTGGAAGCGGTCAGAGGAAGAGGTCCGACATTTGATGAAATTGCTATTGAAC
>UNSR01000002.1:0-16986 GCA_900557595.1 Candidatus Saccharimonadota bacterium
TACTATAGAGTTTAGTCCTTGATTAGTTGCTTCTACGAAGAAGTTCCATAAAATTATCCCCAGTAATAAATACACTGGAAAATGTTCTATATTCCTTCCTACTCCTAAAAATTTATCAAAAACTACATACAATATCGAAAATAGAAAAAGCGGCTTAAGAACACTCCATACATATCCAAGAGCAGAACCCTGATATCTCAATTTAAAATCCGTAATAACTAACTCTCTTAAGAGAATCCTGTTTTTCCTATTAAAAACTTCTAGCCACTTCATAATATACATCACCTATTATACAATACAAAAAGAACATTATGAATAGACTTGCAATTATAGTTCTTAACTGGAACGGATCCGACGACGCCATAGAGTGTGTTGATTCATTAATAAAACAAACCTTAAAACCTACTATTGTTATAGTAGATAATAATAGTAGCGACAATTCTGTTGCCATATTTGAAGAATATATATCGTCGCATAAAAAAGAAAAGATCGTTTTACTCAAAAACTCAGACAATCTAGGATTCGCGGGAGGAATTAATACAGGATTAATCTACGCCCTAAAAAACAACTTTGAATATATTGGAGTACTTAATCCGGACGCGATAGCTGATAAAAACTGGTGCGAATCTCTCATTTATCAATTATCAAAATACCCACAATGCGGAATTGCGACTGGAATCTTACAAAGACGCAATAGCAAAACTCTTGACACAACTGGAGATTTTTACACAACGTGGGGACTTCCTGGACCAAGAAATCGTGATGATCCCATAAAAAACGCACCAACTAAGCCTGGAGAAATATTTGGTGCGACTGGCGGCGGGGCTATTTATCGTGCAAAAATCTTTGATGATATAGATATGTTTGATGAAGATTTCTTCATGTATTATGAGGATGTTGACTTAAGTTTTCGGGTGCAATTAGCCGGCTGGAAAGTTCGCTTCACACCCAAGGCTATCGCTTATCATAAAGTCGGCGCTAGTAGTAAAAAAGTCCCCGGATTAGCTGTTTATAATACTTTCAAAAACTTACCATTAGTCTTCATTAAAAATGTTCCGGGTAAATTATTTTGGTATATTGGTGTACGATTTTTGCTGACATATTGGTTGATTTTTGCCAGCGCAATTCGTCACGGCAACGGTTGGTCTGCATTCAAGGGTGCTTTAGCATCAATTATTCACAAACCAGCAGCTTATAAAAAACGTCTTCATATCCAAAAAAATCGTAAGGTTTCCGTCGACTATATTCATAATATTATCCACGATGGACCACTGCCAAATCAAACTGGATTATTAAAATTTAAGCATTTTTTCAGAATAAAATAATATATTTAATATCATGAAAACCATCACCCTTCTCATTCCTGTCTACAATGAAGAATCCGTTTTACCACAATTATTTAAGCGCTTGGACGAATTTACAAAAAACACGCCCAATTATCAATTCGAATTTCTCTTCATAAACGACGGCAGCATCGATAAATCTTTTTCAATCATAGCCGAGCAATCAAAAAAAGATTCTCGAATTAGCTATATAAATCTATCGCGAAACTTCGGTAAGGAAATTGCCATGATAGCTGGAATTGACCACGTAAAAAGTGATGCCCTGGTGATTATTGATGCAGATTTACAAGACCCACCGGAACTCATCCAGGAAATGATTTCATATTGGGAAGATGGTTACGATGACGTCTATGCTCGCCGCAATAATCGACAAGGCGAAACCTGGCTGAAGAAAAAAACCAGCCAATGGTATTACAGAATATTACAAAAATCGACCAACATTCCTATTCAGATCGATACTGGAGATTTTCGCTTGTTAGACCGTCGATGTATTGAGGCTTTGCGAAAATTACGCGAATCTCAGCGCAACACAAAAGCGATTTTCAGCTGGATTGGCTATAAGAAAAAAGAGATATTTTATAATCGCGACCCCAGATTAGCTGGTCAAACTAAGTGGAATTACCGAAAACTACTCAATTTGGCAATCGACGGAATTACCAGCTTTACTACCGCACCGCTACGAATGGCAACTGTCTTTGGATTTATCATTTCGTTCATTGCTTTCGTCTGGATTATTTATCTTTTAGTTCGCCCTTTGTTCGGCGTTTCTACTGGCGCTGGGTATTCTTCCTTAATGGCAGTCATCCTGTTTCTCGGAGGAGTTCAGTTACTGTCTCTGGGCATAATTGGCGAATACGTAGGACGGATATTTGTTGAAACAAAAAACAGACCGCTATATTTAATAGAGGAGTATCATGCAGGAAATATTAAAAAAACACGCCGATAAATTAAGATTTCTTATCGTTGGCGGTACTAATACAATACTAGATTTTGACATACTTTTTAGTCTAACAATCTTCTTAAATGTCCCAAAAGAGTTTGCTAATTTTATATCAACATTCGTTGCCTTTTTGTTCTCATTTTTTGCAAATAAAAAATACACTTTCAAGTCAACATCCCAAAACTTGAAAAAACAATTTCTTTTATTCGCGGCAGTTACACTATTTGGTTTATGGGTAATTCAGACAATTATTATCGCTATTATCACACCGATATTTATAAACTTCGGATTAAATAAATCACTTGCCCTATTGATCAGTAAACTAGCCGCCACGGTAGTCAGCCTCGTTTGGAATTACGTTCTGTACTCCAGAATAGTCTTTAAAGACACTAAGAACTCTTCTGACTAATAATCAATCGTCGTTCGCGACCTTCAGAATGCGTATCAATATCGCTATATTCACCAGCCAAGTGATGCACTGTCCAGCGATCAGCAGCATTCAAATCCACTACCTTTGACTCGCCAGTTCGACGGACTTCCTCAATCCAGCCGCGCGCCTTTTCGGCAATTTTTTCAGCGTGCTGTTTTTTATAGTCCGCAATGTCCAAATTAACTCGAACAGTTGATGCTTCTTTATGATGAAGAGCTGTCGATAAAAGGTTCTGAATACTACGCAATGTTTCCGCATTTCTACCAATTAAAATCCTACTTCGCTCGCTATGTGGAATTGAAGCTACAACAATTCCATCTTCGATTTTTACTGAAACTTCCAGATTCAAGTCAAAGAATGTTAGCAAATCCTCTAAATATTTTTTTACAAATTCAACCGTTTCAATTTGGTCCATAAATCCTCCTTAATCCTTAGCCTTGATCCGAGTTACCCTGGCCTCTGTAGCCTTTTTAACACGTTTATCGATTTTTGTCGATGCTTTAGATTTTTGAGATGATTTTTTATCTGCAATTTCTTGCATTTCTTTAGAGTCTTGCTTGAAGATAATATAATTCTGGAGATATCCCACGGCGCTAGCTGTCGTCAAATAAAGCGCCAAGGCTGCCGGCAAATACACAATCACAAAGAACATCATTATCGGCATAAATTTCATCATTTTTCGTGTCATAATGGCATTTACTTCCGCCTGATCTGCCTCTTTTCCATCGCCAGCCTCAGCTAAAATGTCACGCAACTTACGATTGCTGTCAGATTGGGGCGACAATTGTTTTGAAGTTAAATATTGCAAATATGCCGCAACTGCTGCCAAAATAACCAAGCCAATAACAATTCCACTCTTTGATATCGCGTGTTGCGTTAAATCTATAATTCCCAGGAAATTCTGATTAAATTGATCTGGATTATTTACTAGATTATTAGCAACCGGCAGATTTTTCATAAAATCATAAACATATTTTCCTAGATCAGCGCGACTGGAAACGAAAATCTGCACCACTCGATACATCGCAATCAAAATTGGTAACTGAATAATCATAACGCCAATCGAGCCAAAGGCGCTGACGTTGTGTTTTTTATAAAGCTCCACCATCGCCAAGTTACGCATTTGTGGATTTTTCGCGTACTGTTTTTTGATCTTCATCAACTCTGGCTGCATTTTACGCATCGCCTTTGCTTGATGAAGTTGCTTCTTAATTAGCGGCCAAAGTAAAAGTCTTACAATAATCGTAAAGATAATGACACTAACACCAAAATCCGGAATTAGACTATAAATAGCCATTAACAAATTTAAAATCGGTCGAACAATAAACTCATCAAAAAAACTCATGTCTTAATTATAGCAAAAAAGCGCCTATTTATACAGTTGAGCTTGAGAGAAAAGATTCTTTATTGTCTGTTTCAAGTCTTTATGTGGCATCAATAAAACTTCCGCCGAAAATATAATAACAGCCACGTCTTGATCGTTTTTCATACTAGGAAGTTCCAGGCGAATAATTTCATAAACACGTCGACGTATACGATTCCGACGCACCGCTGATTTTAGGACTTTTTTACTAACAACAACCGCAAATCTGCTGTGATTTCGATACGGATTCTTCACATATTTTATCGTGGCTATAGACGAACGAACCGCTTGCCCATTTTTATAGACAAACTTAAGACTGCCATGACCATGAAACCGATTACACTGTTGTAACATATTTTACAATTATATCAAAAAATCCCGCCTTCATCGACGGGATAATTTTTAGCTATCAATTAAATAGCAATTTTAGCGCGACCCTTTAGGCGGCGGCGCTTCAAAACCAGCCTACCAGCCTTGGTAGAAACTCGTGCCCTAAAACCATGCGTCTTTGCACGGTGTCGGGTGTGTGGTTGAAATGTTCGCTTTGGCATATCAACAAATAGTATATATTCTTTCAGTACTTTTTGCAAGTCGACAATGACTTTTCCACTATCGACGTATATTTTTCCACAGTTTTAACAGATGAGAATTTTAATTGTGGAAAACTCTACCCCTGTTTTGGATGGTAACATTTCTACTCCGTTCGTACTTGTGGAAAACTCCCCATATTTGCTATAGTAAAGACAGTTAACAGAATTTGAGGGAGTAATTTTCGTGGATAGTCATGCGGTTTGGCAGGGTGTTTTAGGTGAGATTGAAGTAACTGTATCGTCTTCGTCATTTACTGCGTGGTTCAAAAATACCAAATTGGAAATAATCTCCGACAAAGAAGTTCTTATAATTGCGCCGAATATTTTTGCTAGAACTCAACTTGAAAAGCGATTTCATCCGCAAATATTAGAGGCCTTGGCTCATAACGGCATTAATGCCCCGTCTATTTCCTATAACGTCGAATCTAGTAATAAAAAACCGCGTGTTAATCGTGAGGTTGATAAAAGTGGACAAAAAGAACCAGCGAAGCCGCTGATTCTACCGTCGAGGAAATCTCATTCTAGTAATCTTAATCCCAGGTATACCTTTGATAACTTCATCGTCGGTTCAAGTAACGATTTGGCCTATGCCGCCTGCCAAGCGGTCGCCGCACATCCGGGAGAAAAATATAATCCGCTCTATCTTTACGGGGGTTCTGGACTTGGTAAAACTCACTTAATGCAAGCTGTTGGTAACGAGATAGTTAAAAAACAACCTTCGGCGCGAGTGCTTTACATCACTACGGAAACATTTGTTAATGAATTTCTGGATTCTATTCGTTTTAAGAAAAAAGGTTTTTCCGATAAATATCGCAATGTCGATGTCTTAATTGTCGATGATATGCAATTTATCGCTGGGAAGGAAAAAACTCAGGACGAATTTTTCCACACTTTTAACGATCTTCATCAAAACAACAAACAAATCATTATTAGCTCGGATAAACCGCCAAAAAGTATCCCTACTCTAACCGATCGTTTGCGCAGTCGATTTGAATGGGGTATGGCGATTGATATTCAGATGCCTGATTATGAAACTCGTTGCGCTATCGTTAAGGCAAAAGCTGAACTCAGTAACACTGAACTAGATTCCGATGTCGTAGAATATCTGGCGACCAACTTTAAGACAAACATTCGCGAACTGGAAGGCGCTTTGAATCGACTGCTTGCTTATGCGGAAATGCAGAATTTCACGCCTGATTTAGCGGCAGCTGAAGGAATTTTGGGAGATATTAAACGCAATAGACCACAACATATAACTGCCAAACAGATAATTGATAAGACGGCGCGATATTATAATATTGACGTGAAAGATATGTGCTCATCCAGACGGGATAAATTTATCGCGATGCCAAGGCAAATTGCGATGTTCCTTCTGCGTAGTGAACTGAAAATGAGTTTTCCGAAAATTGCCCAAGAACTTGGACGAAAGGACCACACGACCGCTATGCATTCAATTGAAAAAATCACCAAGGAAAGTCTTACTAACGTCAGTATTCGCGAACAAATTAACGACATTAAGGATAAATTATATGTTCATTAATTGTGGAAAAGCTGTGCAGATGTTGTGTTTTCGCGGTGACTTACTAACACACAGATCTGTGGAAAGAAAACGACAAGTCGGCAGACAGTGGAATAATGCACAAATATCCACTATAAAGTCCACAAATAGCACACAGAGTTTTCCACCTATTTTATCGCCGCTTCACCCCTGTTTGAACACATTTTTTACCCAGTTTCCACAGCACCTATTACTATTAAGACTAATTAAAAATTAAGGAAAGTATAATGAAAGTATCAGTCACCCAAGAAAAACTTGCAAAAGCACTTAATCTAATCAAAGATATTGCATCAAGTCGCAATGAACTGCCGATATTGAATAATATTTTATTGCGTACTGATGGAGGAAGACTATTGATTGCTGGAACAAATTTGGAAATTGCTTCTACTCAATACATTGGTGCGAAAATTGAAGATCATGGATCTATTACAATCCCTGCCCGATTGGTGTCAGAATTCATTACAAACTTACCAAGCGGTCCAGTGGAACTTGAAACCAAAAACGAACATTTGCATATAACTTCAGGAAAATTCTCATCAGTTATCAATGGCGTGGTAGCTGACGAGTATCCTGAGCTGCCTACAATTGACGAAAAGACCGCTATACAATATGAAATTGACGTTGAGGATCTTAAGAAAGCTATAGTCCAAACGAAGTTAGCTGTCAGCTCTGACGTCACGCGAGCAGTTCTTACGGGAGTTTATTGGCATAATTATGAAGGATCGCTATATCTGGCTGCTACTGATGGCTACAGGTTGGCAGAAAAGCGTCTGATAAAGTCAGATAATGAAGTTTCAGCGATCATTCCTGCTTCTACTCTGGCGGAAGTCAGTAAAAGCGTCGGCGATGAGAAGAAAATTACGGTTCTTTTTGACGATTCTCAAGTCTGTTTTAAGACGGGAGACATGGAAATTGTTAGTCGATTAATTGACGGGAAATTCCCTGATTATCGTCAATTGATTCCATCTACTGCTGAAACTGAGATTGTTATTAAGAAGTCTGATTTTAGTCGAGTTACGAAAATTGCGGCGTTATTCGCGCGTGAATCTGGCGGTGGAATTACAATTACTGCATCAGAGGAAAATTCCCTGCTTTCTATTCATTCGATTGCGTCTGAACTTGGCGAGAACACCTCAGAGGCAACAGCCAAAATATCCGCAGATGGTCAAGTAACGCTTAATTCACGCTACCTAACTGAGGTTTTGAATATTATTGACGCGGATGAAATCGTATTTTCGTTTAATGGCAAATTGTCGCCGTGTGTAATTCGCGAGCAAGTAAAAAATCCTGATTATACGCACATTATTATGCCACTTAAGAGTTAGCAGAAAACGGAGATAATCTGGAGGCTGTTTCTGATAAAATATCTTCTGGTATATCTTTGGTGTTGTATATAGTATTGATTATTTGTGGCTTAGTTTTAATCACCCATTTGTTATTTTCTTTCTTCAGAATAACAGTGTAGATATCGCCGGAATTTCTATCTATAACCCCGCGCTGATAACTGGCTGCATACCAGTCCGCGTTATTTCCTAGGATAATTTCTTTCTGGAGTAGAAAAGATGATTTTAACTCTGGATATTTGGCAAATAATACCTCTGAAATATCACTTCTATATTCATTTATTTTACTAGACATGAATTTTTGGCTATATTCAGTTTTTATAGATATATTTTCATCCGATCCTTTTACGGTAAATTCCGTGGAATTCTCATTGATAGAGCCAGATTTAGATGACGCTTTTATTATGTATTTGCCGTCTGATAACTGTATTTTAGAATTGCCATTTATCGACGTAATTTCGGAAGTGCTTTTGCCTGTGTTACGATATATTTTTGCTGACAGGTTTTCCTTATCGAAAGTTATAGATATAGTATGTGTTGGCTGGATGAACATAATTGCTAGCAATATTAACGTTAGTATTGCTAATGTAATGCTGCCGATGATAATATTCCTTCGATTCATAATTACTCCGTAAATGTATTAGCGTAGTTTCTAAATGTAATATTTAGTTTTGATGGATCAAATCCTTGCTCTTTAATCTTATTAATGGCAGCATTTCTATATCCTTCTATAGTATCGATTTCTACGATAACTCCATTCTTATGGTTAGGGTCTGTCTTATATCCAATTGAATAAATTAAGTTTTTTATTGGTAATTTTTTAATTATCGGATTGGTGTCTTCTAGTTTTTTTTGTTCATTAGCAAGTCTGTCTGTTGTAGCTCTGTCTATTTCTGACGTTTTAGACGAAGACTGTAATTCTTTAATAGCTTTCTCTGTCGTGGGTGTGAGTGCAAAAATTATCCTTAACGGATTACCCTTCTTTACTTCAACATTAATATTCTCATCCTTAAAGCCACTTCTTGATGCTTTAAAATCGTATGTTCCTGGTTTTAAATATACGACTTGCGAGCCGATAAATTTTTGATTGCCAGTAGTGATTTCAGCCTTATCGGGTGAGGTTAGTAGGTAAACTGGAGTGGTGTCATGTCTATTTACGTAGGTTATGACGCCATATACTAATGCGCTGATTGATAATAATATTAATATACTGCTAATTGCTTTTTTATTCATCATTTCTTCCTAAACCAAGTTACGCTTGGTGATGTTAGACTTTCACTGCCTGCTTTTGGGGCGTATTCACACAATGAGGCGGATGCTATATTTGAGTCAAATCCTTCTATGTTACCAACAAAAACAAATGTATGGCCTGGACTATGGGCGACATCACCGGGCTTAAGGTCTGCTACGTTGATTGAGCTGCCGTTGCCAAGAGTTTGCCAGTTGGCTTCTGCCCACGCTCTCTGCACGCCAGTCGGTCCAGCTTTGCCGCCCTCGCCTCCATAGTTGTAATTTTTATCAAACCCACTGTCGTTCAAAATTGTTGTTACAAACGCGCCACAATCGACACCGCCGCCAAAACACGTACCGCCAGTAAACCTGTTCTCACTTTTTGCCTTTTCTATAGCTTTTTCGTAATCAGGTTTTTTATCTGTACGAACCTTTTTTTCTGGCCAGGCATAACGTTTGACATAGTCGATAAAGTCGCCGCCACCATTTGATGAAGAACATCCTCCTCCACTTCCGCCTGTACCATTAAACCTTTCATAGATTTTTTGAGCGGCGGTACCGCGTATATTTTTAACTTTATCTTTTGTCATGGCTGATTTTTCAAAATCGTCATGCCAAAAAACAGTGGCATCATCAACTGTCTTCAGGGTTTTTAATAACTCCCATGAGTTCGAAGCGGTACCAAATCCACGAGCAGTAACGGGTCTTTCTGTCCCCTCTTGCACTAAATACTCTAATTCGAAGATTAATAGCTTGTCGTTGTCTTCTACTGGAATAGAATCGACCATACCCTTATCGTTAGGTGCGCCACCATACTCTTGGCTATAATATTTTTTTAACTCAGACGGTATTTTGTTAGCTATAAGCGTTCGCCTTCCGAACGTCCACTGGGCGAGTCCCCAGCCACCAGACCCCCATCCTTGACCCACTTCGTGTCTGGTAGGACTAAATCCGGATTCTGCTTGAATATTAGCCATCACGCCAGCTGTTTGTTCGGCGCTTAATCCTGCGTTACGTAGATATCCCCAAATCTTTTCTTGGTTATCAGATCCTGACACTCCATTAGAAGATGATCCGGAACAAGTTGTCGAATCATTTTCTTTATACCAAAGAATGTCGTTTGTTACATATGAATCGGGATATCCTGTCGCCAAAGATACTGGCTGCATAGTAATAGCAAAAGATATAGCAAAGCAAAGAGCGATAGACAATTTTTTATACATCGGATCGATTCCTCTTATATTCGCTTATAATATCTGCAGGAACACCAATACTTTTTAAGGCGTCTGGGGATTTTCTATCATTAACACCTGTTATGACCGAATTATTTCTTAGAATTGCATACGTGTTGTAAGTAGATTTGAATTTCTCGCTATAAATTTCTAGTGTAACCAACTTAAATTCGCCCTGCTCTTTTACTATTGAATACTTTTTTAATTCACGATTACCGTATGTGCTAGAGGTGGAATTTAGTAATTCGGTGATAACTTTTTGCTCTGATGATTGCTCGTGAGCGTTATTTGGATTACTTGGATTCTTGTTAGCGTTTTGGGATGATGACAGAATAGTTGTGTATTGATTGCTGTCAGGGTTTTTAATAATAAGGAAAGTTGCCGTAATGCTTATTAAAAATAATACGGATGATATTAGTATAACTTTATTTTCTTTATCCATTAGACCTTCCTCGCATATTCCCAGTGCCATTGTTCGGGGTTACTCCCACTCGGCTCAGCCCAAGCGGGATGTACATAACCGTATTTGTGTGCATTAGCCTTTAGCCAATTATATGCAGAAGATCCAAATGGACCAACTTCAATATCTGCAGCAAGTCCCCAGCCGTGATTTGATGTACCTGGAACGCCCGCGGTGCTGCCTAATTGTTCACGAAGTTTAACTTGCCTGTCATATTCTCGATAGGCGTCATTTATGATAAGGTCAGATCCATTATCGGCTTTATACGCTTTGTTCATTTCTTCCATGGCCGCTGCAGCTTTCTTATTCATTTTATTGCCTGGTGAAAAAGATAGAGCTTGTAGTTCTGAGTCTGGAATTTTACCATTTTCGTAGCTGCCCCACTTAGCCTGTGCTTCTTCTAATTGCGGCTCACCGACCGCCTCGCCATTGTCTGGAGCTTTAGCTGTGGTTGAAGGAGCTTCTTCTTCATCATCTTCACCATTGATTGATTGGGCAATCTGGAAATCAATTAATAATACTGACATTGCGGAAAGCTTTCTATCGTCGTATTGCTTAGCGGAATTTTCAGTTCCAAATGACTCATTGGTAATATCTTTCCCTTCTTCATCTTTATATGTTTTTTCAGTAATTTTTGCGACACGTGTTGAATCTGATGGCGCTGTACACCCGCCATTGCTAAACCAATAGCTTCCGGTGCTAGCATCTCCACAGTCTTCTACAAAGTCATGAAGAGGAGTATCTTTAACTATGTATCCATTTTTCATGAGATCGGATATATCTGCGCCATCTGGAATGTCCATATCTTTCTGTATCCATCCTTCATCTTCGGCAATTTGAATAGCCTCCTCTACTGACATGTTTGCCTGGCTATTGGTTATGCCAGTACACGGTAATCCTGCCATGTTCACGGCTGGATCTTCGGATGATCCACTTCCCATATAAAAGTCTTTTGCGTATCCACAATATTTATCAGAATACATACCGCTTGCTGCTTTTGCAGTAGATGAATAAGATAGTGCCATAGAAGGTAGTCTGAGAATATTAGATAGCATTGCTACTGGAGTTTTACTATAAGTTCCATTAGCCATCATCATATTGCCCATATTATGGAATATACTGCCCAAGAATGTATATCTACTGGACGTATCAAATGGGCTTAATGAAGCAATATCCATTTCTTTTTGGAATTCTTCGTTTGCTATTTGGATTCCATTGAATTCTGCCAATTGACTCATTTTAAGTCCTGGCAACATCTGTCCCATAGATCCGCTTGCAAAGAACGCTGCCGCTCCAACGCCAAGTGCATCACCCAAATCCTTATACTGAGCATTATTTGATGTAAGCATACTTACTGCCAATTCTTTGAGGACTCTCTTTACGGTATCGCCAACGGCATACTTAAGTAGTTCTGTGGTTACTGTGGCTAATGTCTTTTTTGCAATCCAGTTTGCTAATGATGTTAATCCAAAACTGGCTGCCCCAGTAGCTTCTACTGCTAGGTCTACTAATTGAGAAGTATACATAGCAACTGGACTTAGTATATAATTGCACACTGGTTCGCTAGCCTCTTCGGCGGAATTGAGAGTGCGAACTATAGGATTTGTAGCCACTGAATATCCTGGAATGTAGTTTTTTGCAATTCCAGGCTTGTCGTTATTTACGCCCATTGCTGCTAGTAAATACGGAGAATCCAATGCCGATCCTTCGGCGTTATCGGATCCTTTCATCTTTCCTCTTTCGGTTAGCATAGTGCCGATTGTTTCCATCGTTTCTTGAGAGAATCCACTACCATTAGAGTCGAGTCCAGAAGCCTTAGCTTGTGAACCAGGAGATAATATTACATCCATAACTAGCCCTAATAAAGGTACTAGCTGAATCGCTGCTACTCCTGATGCGATGATGTTGGGAAGTTTTAGCGCAAGGCATATTCCTGCTGCCGCGACGTATACTAGCCCGCCTTTTTTTAGTTTCTCTGTTGATTTTGTAACTCTTTCATTGATTCCACCGATAGCCTTGTCGTCGTTAAAGCCTGGTAATTTTTCTTTAAGTTTATTTGCCCTTTCTTTTACTCCGAGTTTTTTGTCAATTTTTGAAATTGCACTATTTCTTTTAAGATTGAATTTATCGTAAAGCTTACTTATATGTTTTCCTGTCCAGGCGCGGAAACGCATTTTAAATAAGCCAGTTCTGCCATAGACTTTACTGGCAATTTTACGATTCTCTTTTTTGAGCAATTCGTCTTTTAATTTCGATGCTTCGATAGGCTTTCCGTCGTTTACTCCTTCTATTTTCCAGTGAGTTGGATTTTTTTCTGGATATCCTCTTCCTTTTACGTCCATCTCTTTACCATCAGCATCAACTGGGATTAATCCAGATTTCTTGAATTTCTTAAGAGCTCTGTTGGAAAGTCGTCCTGTTTTACAGCGTATTTTTTTATTTTTACAAATTCCCGTATCATCATCGGCGTCAATCATTTTATTCATGACCTTTTTCATGCGAACTTCTTTAACAATTGATGCGGAGTCGTTTTTTTGGGTAAAGCTTTCCATTATATTTTGCAACATTGTTGCTGGACTAAGGAATATTCCCAGAATTCCACCGCCCAGTCCTAATATTCCGGCAATAGCTGCAATTGGTCCGCGTTTTTTCAGCAAAGACTTGAACGTTACTGGACTTTTCTTTTTACCCGCAGATGGCTGATAAAAACCGTTGCCTGGAACAGAAGATTCTTGGTTATTAACGGCAGCGCTGGCGGAATCGTTTTGATTAGGATTCAAATCCGAATCTTTATTATCAAACTGAGATTCAAGGTCATTTATGACATCTCTTTCGCGACCACTTAACTCCGATCCACTGTCATAACCAGCCGAGATTTGATCAAACTTAGCCTGCTCAGCAGGATTTAATCTGCTGTCAGTTTCGGAATCTGTCGTATAATCAACTCGTGCCATATTTTCTCGCTATTTTTCTACACTGCTCCGTAGCCGCCGATTGGCGAATCTGACGGTTTTACTTGTTGTGACACGGGATTTGTATTGATCAAATTATATTCGGTATCGCTAGCCTGAATCTGAATGTGAACATGATTTTGTCCGGCAAAGAATAATCCTTGCCCAACTGGGAAATTGGCTAGTCGCTTCTGCTCTTCATCTGTCAATTTAAATACTTGCGCTAAAACATCAACGGCGCTGGCGGACTGTTTCAAAAGTAGCTGCATTGAGGAGTTGGAAACGATTGCTCGCCCCATTTTACTTCCGACGAAATCTTCTACGTCCTGCGTGATTGTCGTTAACCCTAATTGATATTTGCGGGCGCGCTTGGCTAATGAGAATAAGAAGTTGGCGGAATCGTCATATTTCATTAATTGCCAAGCCTCGTCAACAATCAGCATACGTTTCCTCTGGTCGGTACGCGTAATATTCCAGATGTGGTTCAGAACAATATACATCGCCGTTGGTCGCAGTTCATCTTCCAAGTCGCGAATGTTAAAGACAACCATATTATTATTAATGTCAATATTACTCTGTTGTGAAAATATTCCCGCAAACGTTCCAGAGGTAAATTTGCGGAGTCGCTGAGCCAGACTTGGGCCAGTTCCGCCCATATGAAGCAAAGTGTCGTATAAGTCGGAAATCGTCGGCGGTGTAGAATTGTGCGTTAGTGGATCCGAAGTAATGCCGACGCGTGCGTAAGTGTCGATTAATGCTTGATCAATATCAGCTTCTTCCGCTGGTGATAGTCCTGCTACGACTTGCCCGCCAGCCCCTACTCCTGCGCCGCCCAGCATTTGCCTGAGTAGTCCGTGCAGCGTAACTAAGTTAGCCCGCAGTGCGTCATCTGCCTCATCAGTATCAATAACACGCGGCAAATCAAACGGATTGATCCTCGTGTCGCTACTTAAGCTCAATCGAATATAGCTGCCACCAACTGCGTCGCATAGTTTTTGGTACTCATTTTCTGGGTCAATAATCACAATATCAGCCCCGACCATCATACTTCTTAAAGCTTCCAACTTAACGGTAAATGATTTACCAGCACCAGACTTAGCGAACACGACCATATTGGCGTTTTCCAGAGAGAATCTGTCAAAAATCACCAAGCCATTATTATGCATATTAATTCCGTAAAGTACACCCTTATTGTCCGTTAAATCGGCTGAAGTGAATGGAAAGCTGGTTGAAATTGCGCCAGTATTCATGTTGCGGCGAATCTGTAGTTCATCAGTCAATTGTGGAATAGAGCTATTCAATCCCTGCTCCTGCTGGCTGGAAGCCACTTTTGAGAACACCAATTGCTGACCAAAAATAGTTTCAATTTTATGTTGGATGAAGTTTAGTTCGTCCAAGCTGTCGGCGTAAAGCGTGATATATAAGCCATAGCGGAAGAACTTTTCGGCGCCAATCTGCAATTGATCGCGCAATTCTTCAGCGTCTTGCAAAGCCGCTTCCAAGCCTGGGTCGCGCACCTTTCCCTTTTCCATGTTTATATTCATGGTTGCTTCCAGCTGAGTAACTTTTTTACGCAGGTTATTCAGGACAATTTGCGTATCGACTGGATAAATAAACATACTAATATCCAGCACTTCATCGATGTTAATAATTGAGCTAACCCAGCCGGTGTAGATTTGGCGAGGATAGCCATAAACATACATTGTGCGGCCATATTTTGAGCCAAGTCGGAAATGGTCGGAATGAAGCTCAATACTACTTGGCGCGATAAAATCACGCAAAGTTCGAACACCAGTTAAGAAGGCCTGTTCGACTTCAGCTTGCTCCCTTGCTCGTTGCTGAGCAGCAATATCAACGGCATCTAATTTCTTCTTTGCCATTATGACCTTCCTCCTCTCGGTGACGGACCAGTTCCCTTAGTTACATAAGTGGTCGTAAGCTCGCTTGGATCAATGTCCTCTAACGATTCACGTGACGACGTGTCTGGATTATATGAAGTGTAGAACAGCTCACCCAGTTGCCTGGTGTTTAATTGCCAGCTTTTTACGCCCATTTGGAATAGACCATTCATAACTGAATCAATGCGGTTTTTAATTTCATCTTTGGCTTTAGTATAGGTAACTTGGTCAATTTTTGTTACGGTTGCCTCTTTTTTTCCACTGAAGAAGCTATTGAACAATCCTTTAGTTTGCTGTTTGAAGGCATTTTCCTCGCCAGCTGGATAATATGGAACGACAACGTAAAAGCTCTTATCCATAATATTTGCTTCTTGCGCCAGAATATCAATGAAATCCATATAATCGTCCATTAGGACATTGAGGAGCATATTATCTTGATTGCGGCGAATTTCAGCCAATCTGTCCAGATACGGACCAATATCCACGCGGCGTGAACGGATAAGAACTTGAATTGGGAAATATAGAGAGTTAATAAAGTTTTGATAACTGAACTCAATTCCCTCTCTTTCGCGTGAACTCATAAGGTCGAAGTTGATTGATTCACATTCCACTACCGCCCGAAAACTGCCATCGCTCATAATGATCATATTTTCGCGCATTTCAGAGAAAAGCAGCGTATTCTGGGTGCTGATTGGTCCTTTTTGCTTCTTGTCGTCAGGAGTTTTATCTGGGGACGGCGCAGTTGGATTTGGTCCCGAACCAATTGCTGCTGATGTCTGCTGAGAGACACCAGGAAGAGCCGCATTGGTTTGCGGAACCTGCTGATAAGATTGTTGATTTTGTAACTCTGGTTGCATAAACCCCACCTAACGTAGTGAAATCACCACTTCCTCATCTGATAATTTATTTTCTTGCTGAATTCGATTTGCCTCACGCGCAATCGTTTCAATCGAGAGGTCGCGGTTATTTGCCAGTTCTATTATAGCAGGTGACACCTCGTTTACGCTAGTTTGCGGCGTGGTTGTCGGTTGAGTTTGAGCTGGAGCGCTCGCGGCGGGTCGTCCAGACGCTGGATTTAATACGGATTGACGCATTGTTGGGTACGGATTCATTTGTAGCGGTGTGGCTGGAGCAGGATTATCTGGTTGGGATGGTTGCAGTGGTTGCGCAGGAGACGGCGTAGCAGATTGCCCTGTTTGCATCTTTTGGATAACTTCTTGTCGCCTACGAACATCTGACTGATTTATTAAGTGATTGATATTTTGCGCCGTAGTGCTATTTTCATCCAATATGTCGTTAGCTGCTTGCCCTTCGTTGAATAAATCGGCACGCATTGAACTATTTGGATTATTGACGCCACGAATTGACCAACCCTGACTGTCTACCAGATTCGCCAAATATGACAATCTTCGCTGGACTTCGGCTTGATCGTAATTATTGCCGTAAGTCTTCTCCTCGACTTTTGGCGCTATAACTTCGACTAATCTTTCAATTCCATCAGGTTGCCATAGACGCTTTTTTGGTTTTAGCATAAAAGAAATAACTGCTGCCAAATAAACTTCCATTGGCTGATCTTTTTTAAGAGGTAAAGCCAGCGCTCCAAAGAATATAATTATCGGCACAGGAATTATTGCAAAAGGTAGTAAAA
>UNSR01000003.1:0-14450 GCA_900557595.1 Candidatus Saccharimonadota bacterium
CTCCGCCGTCCCAGCCGATTTCAACACTAGGATTAATAGCTTTGATGAGTCGTATTTTTTCTAGTTGCATAAGACTGGCAGTTCCGCCAAATCGTCCCAGCTCACCGCTAAAAATCATCACATGATCCGCAAGCTTTATCAATTCCTCAACGGTTCGCGGCACTGTCGGCTTTAATAGTGCTAGTCCCGCCATAATTCCAGCCTGACGAATCTGCATAAGCGCGGTCTTCACATCTCCCGTTGCCTCTGCGTGAACAATAATCATATGCGGCCTTAAGGCAATCAACTTCGGAACATAGTCAGAAACATCATTAACCATTGCGTGAATATCAATCATCCAACCCTCTGGTGCCCACAATTCTGGAATTCCGACAGTCAACGTCGGAGCAAATTCACCGTCAGAAATGTCAATATGTACACGCTCAACAAGACCAGTTATTTTATTAACCTGCTCTTTGTATTGTTCGGCATTTTCCGCCAAAATTGCTGGTGCGATTACAGAATTACTCATGACAATTCATCCAACTGCGCATTACGCCTATTAAATCGCGGAGCATTCGCATAAGGAGTGTTCAGCCACGTTTCCACAATTCCCTTCCAAGCAGACTCATCATCTTCCAAAACTCGCGCTGGCAAACATAGAACATTCGAATCGTTATCTTGGCGCGTCATCTTTGCCTCGAAAGCATCCCAAATCACGCTGGCACGAATTCCTTTGAATCGGTTGGCTGCCATACACATTCCTTGACCGCCGCCGCAAATTAATATCGCACGCGGATCCTTGCTATCATCACCAATAACCTTTAACGCCGCCGCCTGCGCGAATTGCGGAAAATCGTCATCAGGATTTAATTCTACACCGCCGACGTCTTGAACGTCATAGCCGTTCTTAACCAAATAGGCAAAAACTTTTTCCTTCAACATAAAGCCACGATGGTCAGATCCGAGGTAGATTTTCATAATTTTAGTATAAGCGTTTTCGGTGTTTTTTGCAAGGAAAAGTTAGGTATTTTATCAGAGGTAGGGTGTAGCTATTTGACAAAAAGTATTGACATTCTGTGGCTGGTATGATATAAATAGATTAACTTTCGCTCAGAGTTTTGCCTTAGGGCGGAAGTCGCCCTTTAGCTTTGAGCTTCGCCTTTGAAAGGAGGTGAAAAAATGAAGGTTAAGTTTATTCTCCGTGATGGCCAAACGATCACCACGGAGTTCGAGGACAACCTTGGAGACCTGGAAGATTCCCTCTCCAGAGTTCTTGGAGAGGCCGACAGTACGTCTGTCGCCACCCTCAAAGCGAAGAATGGGATCTTTTTGGTTCGGATGACCGATGTCGTGTTGATTAAGATCCAGAGCTGAGGTGCTACGCGCCAGCAGAAGGCGTACGTAAAAAATATTCTGTAAAACCGCCGAAAATCCCGGCGTCCCCGCACCACCACGGTGCGGGGTTATTTCCTTTTTGGAAGATGGCCTTATTCACTCTTTTTCAGATAATACGCCACATCCGCCACCAGTTCAACCAGCCGGTTAGAATAGCCCCATTCGTTGTCATACCAGACCATAACCTTGATCAGATTACCGCCAACTACCTTCGTCAACGGAAGATCAACAATTCCAGAATATGAATTGCCAATGAAGTCGCGACTCACCAAAGGTTCCTCAGAAACACCCAAAATGCCTTGATAGAAATTACTCTGGGCGGCTTTTTTGAACGCGTCATTTACCTGCTCGACAGTCACATCACGTCGCAGAAGCGCCGTCACGTCGCTAAGCGACACCACTGGAGTCGGTACGCGCACGCTAAGTCCGTCAAACTTTCCAGTTAATTGCGGCAAGGTTTTAGTTACAGCAATTGCGGCGCCAGTCGTAGTCGGGACAATGTTTTCGGCGGCATTGCGACCTTCTCTAAGATCCTTGGATGGCGCATCCTGAAGCTTTTGACTAGCCGTATAACTATGCACCGTCGTTAGCATTGACTTTTCAACGCCAAATTCCGCGTCCAAAATCGCCATAACCGCGCCCAAAGAATTGGTCGTACAGCTAGCATTAGACACGATCGGCGTCGCGTTTTTCACCTTGTCATCGTTAGTTCCCAGAACGATCGTATCAACTCCCTCAGACTTCGTCGGACCACTGATAACCACACGCTTTGCGCCAGCCGTTAAGTGCTTGCCCGCGCCATCTTTGTCGGTGAAAAATCCTGTCGATTCAATCACCACATCAATTCCCAAATCTCGCCACGGCAGATTTTCTGGATCTTTCTCAGCCAACACCTTAACCGACTTACCCTCGACAATTATCTCATTGTCGGTAAAATCAACTTTCCGACCATATTCGCCGTAATTGCTGTCATGCTTCAACAAATACGCCAAAGTTTTCGTGTCAGTCAAATCATTGATCGCAACAATTTCCAAGTCGCTTCGCTCGTTCGCAATCTTAAACGCATTGCGCCCGATTCGCCCGAAGCCGTTAATTGCTATTCTCGTTACAGCCATATCGCCCTCCCTGTTAGATATTTTCGCTTTAGCTTTTCTTAATTATACTACAAAGTTGTATAATATAAATATGACGCGCGAAGAGTTATTATCAATCGCTGAACAAAAATACGACGAAGTGCCAGTATTGGTTTTGGCGAGCGCAATCGATTACGCCACGGAAAAGCACGCTGGACAAAAGCGCAAAAGCGGCGAACCCTATATCAATCACCCATTGGCGGTGGCGGGAATTCTGATTGAATGGGGCATGGATATTGATACGGTCGTGGCGGGAGTTCTGCACGACACCGTTGAAGATACCGACGCGACTTTGGACGATTTGGAGAGTTTGTTTGGGCGCGACGTGGCGTTTCTGGTGGATGGCGTAACTAAAGTTTCACAAGCTCGCGCCGGGATGCGAAATTTGGATAGTTATTTGCCACACACGAAGGATAATTTGACCAAGTTGATGATTGCCGTGGGCGAAGATGTGCGCGTGATAATTATCAAGCTAGCCGACCGCCTGCACAATATGCGAACCTTGCAATTTATGACGCCAGAAAAGCAGAAAAAAATTGCCAGAGAAACAATTGAAGTTTTTGCGCCGCTGGCCGACCGCTTAAATATGGGACGAGTTCGCGTTCAATTGGAAGAGCTGAGTTTTAGATATTTGATGCCGAAAGCTTTTCAAGAAACCAAAAATTTGATGGATAGTCGACTGAAAAAATCGCAACGAAAATTGGATCACGTTCGCCGCGAAGTTGAAGCGCGGCTGAAAGCGGAAAAGCTAGTTTTTCAGATGGACGGGCGTGTTAAGAGCGTTTATAGTCTGTTTAAGAAATTGGACAAAGTTGGTGATATCGATAAGATTTATGATTTGATTGCCCTAAGAATAATTGTCGATGATTTATCGACTGGATATCTGGTTTTAGGAATTTTACACGAGATGTATCAGCCGATGTATGAAAGAATAAAAGATTACGTTGCTAATCCAAAGCCAAATGGATATCAAAGCTTGCATACAACCGTACAAACTCCGAGCGGACAGATTGTCGAGTTCCAGATTCGAACCAAAGAAATGCACGAATACGCCGAGCGTGGATTAGCGGCTAGTTTCCATTACAATGAGCAAAAATTGACCGACGCCTATAAAAAAGGAAAAATCGGAACTATGCCAGCCGATTTATCGTGGATTCGCGAACTTCAGGAGGCTGCTGCCTTAATTAGCGAAGGAAAGCGATTCGACTCTAACAAATTCCGAATGAAGCTATTTTCTGATAGGATTTTTGTGTACTCACCAAAGGGCGACATTTACGATTTGCCTCGCGGGGCATTCCCCTTGGATTATGCCTACCGAATTCACTCCGATATCGCGGCGCGCGCAAGTGGATTTAAGATCAATGGCGTAATGAAGCCGTTCAATTACAAATTACAGCACGGCGATACAATTGAAGTCTTAACAAGCAAATCCGCTCGTCCAAAACCAGATTGGCGGGACGTCATAATTACGCCACACGCCAAAGATAAATTACGCCTACAATTATCCCACTCAAACGGCATCTTACAACAATTAACTGGCGGCGTTTCCTCGTTCTTCCGACACAAGTAACGCTCGCCAGTCTCTCGGTTTTAATCAGCAATCAAACGCGATTTATTTTTCGTTCCAACGAGTAATTGACTCGCGGATAATTTGCTTTGCTCTCTCTACGTCGCCAAAGCCCTTAACTACTGTCGAACCAGGCTTCTTCAAATCCTTGTAGTGATTGAAGTGGTGCTCAATTTGTTTCAACAATTGCGGAGGTAGGTCTTCTAGTGAGTTGATTGCGTTGCCCGTGTTTCGGTCGTCGGCTGGCACAACGATAACCTTGTCGTCAACTTCATTGTCATCAACGAATTCCAGCACGCCGATAACTTTTGCTTCCATAAAAATACCGGTCGTCAATGGTTCGTCGGTGATAATTAGCGCGTCCAATTCGTCGCCATCTTCATCCAAAGTCTGCGGAATGAAACCGTAGTTTGTTGGCTTTGCAAAAATAGCTGGTTCAACACGGTCCAACTGCATCACTGCAAGGTCGCGGTTCCACTCGATCTTATGACTCGACCCCTGTGGAATCTCAACAACTACATTTACGATGCCATTTTCGACATCACCAGGTGTTAAAATTTGATTAAAATCTGCCATTTTTTACTCCTCTCTGGCTTTTTCTTGTAAATATTCACGAATCTGCAGCGCTGCCACCGCACCTTCACCAACCGCCGAAGCGATTTGCATAGTTGCCCCCGAGCGCACATCGCCAGAAGCAAAAACGCCAGGAATATTAGTGTGCAAATGTTCGTCAGTAATGATGTGTCCGCCCAAATCCAACTCAACATCCGAGTTTGCCAGGAATTGCGTGTTCGGAATTAGCCCAATAAACACAAACAATCCGTCAGCGGTAAATTCTTTCTGCTCGCCGTTTTGGGTCGATTTAACGCCGTAAAACTTATCATCCTTGACAATAATTTCATCAGTCGTTGCACCGATGTGAACAGTAATTTTTCCATCATCGACATACTTCTGCAAATCTTTTTGCAAAATATCACTGGCGCGCAACTTACTGCGAACCAACAGATCAATATGGCTAGCGTATCGCGTCAAAAATATCGCCTCTTGTACCGCTGAGTTTCCGCCGCCGACAACGATTAAATTTTTATCGCGATAAAACGCGCCGTCGCAAGTCGCACAGTAATGCACGCCTCGACCATACAATTCGTCTTCGCCCGGAACGCCTAATTTGCGATGATTCGAGCCAGTCGCCAGCAAAACTGACTTTGCGCGGACAGATTGACCGTCAATTGTCAGCTCCAACTCGCCATCAACTCGCTTCAATTCTGTCACGTCGCCATACTCAATCTTCGCACCAAATCGCTCCGCCTGTTGTTGCAATTCAGACGCCAATTTCATTCCCGTAACGCCCTCGGCAAATCCAGGATAATTGTCAATTTGATCAGTAATCGCCGCCATTCCGCCGACCACGCCACGCTCATATAACGTCGTGTCGACATCTTCGCGCGACAAGTAAATCGCCGCCGTTAACGCGCTTGGACCAGCGCCAACAATAACAACATCTTTAGACATTGAAACCTCGCGATCGATAATATTGCTTCATCACTTCTGGCATTTCTGGCTCTGGAATATCGGCTGGCTTTTCAATAGCCATCACCACAAACTTAAGCGGAGAATTTGCAGGAATTTTATCGCCCTGAGCTTTGTCGCCATAAGCCTTGTTGGCTGGAATTGTTAGTTCGCGCACACCGCCAATTTTCATACCAATCAAACCCTCTTTCCAGCCCTGAATGACCGCAGTATTCGCCGGACCGTCCATATTGAGCGGAGCTTTCAGTTTGCCGTCAGCGATTGATTGATCGAAAATCTCACCCTTAGCGTTCCAGCCAATGTAATAAACAGCCAATTTGGTGTCGTCCTTAACTTCAGCGCCTTCGCCCTCGACCAAATCTTCCTTAACAAGCTCTTTCACGTCACCAGCTTCAAACACGCCAACTCGCGAGCTAAACTCAGAAAACTTGCCGTAATATTTTTGGCTCAATTCATTAGCCTGAGCCTCTACTTTCTTTTTCCGTTCGTCAGTAGCCTTGGTGTATTCATCCTGAGCTTTCTTAAACGCGGCTTGGTCTTTGGCTTCATTTCCAGGCGCCACCATCATAGCGACAAATCCGCCAACGGTCCCCAAAAACATCATGCCGGCAATAACCCAAATACCTATTCTCTGGCCTTTTGTAGTTGCCATATTCCTCCTTTATTTACCTTTCAATTATAGCAATTTTTATCAAGCGCAACAAATCACATTAAACCTGAGCGGCGTCGAATTCTTCCGCAGCCATCGCGGCAATCTCCTCAATAATCGGCGCAATGTCTTTATCTTCCAGCGTCCGCTCAGCGCTCGTAAACTTTACACTCAAAGTTACAGTTTTTGTCGAATCGTCATTTTTTGGCTGATATATCGCAATCGGCGTTATGTTAATTTGTAGCTCGCCGTGTTTTTTCGCAACTTCTTCAGCGCAAGCATAAACCTTCGCATAATCAACATTCGAATCCATCTTCAATGAAATATCTCTGGCGGTCGATGGAAAACGACTTAACGGCTGGTAATTACAGCCCTGATTTTTACTCAGATTTTCCTGCAATTTTTCAATATCAATAGAAAACGCTGCCGTATAATCTGGCAATTTGAAGTTGCGTCGAACAGACGAAACCAGCTCGCCAACAATTCCCAAATTGTCGCCGTTCTTCGCCACAATCCAAGCGCTGCGTTTCGCATCAAATGGCGCTGGAACGTCGCTGTCAGATTCCGCAATCTTCACAAAATCAATCTCAACGCTCAAATCCTTCATCAATCTTTCAGCAATTTTCCTCACCTTGTAAAACGGCGCGCCAACTTGAGGTTTTTTATTCGCATAAACTCCGTCAATGAAAGTCTTTTCAATAGGCAGATTCTCATCGTTAAATCCTAATTTCTTATCGTGAATTTTGCCAATTTCAAACAGCACAAATTCATCATGCCCAGATTTTATATTGGCGTGAACTTTATCCAGCAAACTCGGCAAAATGCTAATTCGGTAATATTGCAAGTCTGGACTAAGTGCATTACTTAAGCGATACACACGGCTCGGATCTTGCTCGGAATTTTTCAAAACTCGCTCATGAACAAAGCTATATGTCAAAACTTCGTTCGCTCCAGCTCGCGACAAACTTTGACGAATCTTCTGCTTCAATTCACGACGCTCATTCTTCGGCGCAGGCTTAATACTTCGCTCTGGCAAATGACGCGGCAATCTATCAAAGCCATACAGTCGCCCAACTTCCTCAACGATATCTTCAGGAAGCTCAATATCTGTTCGCCAAAATGGACTGTAAACCATCACGCCAGCTTCGCCATATTTATTACCATCGTCAACGATAAATTCAACATTCTTTAGTAGTGCTTCAATTTCATTCTCGGCAAAGTCAACACCCAGACGTTCTTCGACAAACCTTTTAGGAATCAACAATCCACCGTGCCAGTGCTTACCATCGACCAACACTTGTCGCAATGAAGAATGATTCTTAAATAGCATAGGACTAGCTTGCTCACCACCAACCATACCAACTAACCATTTTAAGACAGAGTCAATTTGTGCTGGCGACTGCCCCTTATTGAAACGGGTCAGCGCATCTGTAAAAATCCCGTGGCGCATAGCTGTGCGACGTAGCGCGTACATATCAAAATTGGCACATTCAAGGACAATGTTCTTCGTTTCAGCCGAAACTTCCGTATCAGCGCCGCCCATAATTCCCGCTAGCCCAATCACACCTTTGCCATCAGCGATCACAATATCATCAGCCGTCAATTCATATTCCTTGCCATTAAGCAAACCAACTTTCTCGCCATCGTGCGCCATTCGCACGCCGAGTTTATGCCCGCGCAACTTGTCATAATCATAAGCGTGAGTCGGCTGCGCCGTCATAAACATCACGTAGTTTGTCGCGTCAACGATATTATTGATAGGCTTGCCACCCATTGCCACTAATTGACATTGCAACCACAACGGGCTTGGATGAATATCTACATTTTTTATAGCAATCACAGAAAATGCGGGCACAAGCTCGTTGGCTTCATTAAACACTTCAAGCTCTAAGCCATCGCTATCTGCGAATTCTTGAATAGCATTATACCAATCAGGGCTAGTAAATCGTTGGTGAAAAATACCAGCAATTTCGCGCGCCACGCCAAGTTGCCCAAAACAATCTGGCCTATGAGTAAACATCTTATTCTCAATTTCCAGCACGTAATCGTCCAACCCAAACACTTCCGCAAAACTTGCGCCAGTCTGAAGCGTGACGCCCGCCGGAATATCATGCTCGTTAATCTCAATAATTCCCTCGTGATCCGCACCAATCGCCAGCTCATCAGCTGCCGCCAACATACCCTGACTTAAGATTCCACGCAGCGGTCGCGCATCCAGCACGAACGGCTCAGCGTCATCAAAACTTGCTGGGACGGTACTTTTTGGCGGCAACCAAATTGCCCACATATCAGCATGAACATTCGGCGCACCGCAAACCACTTGCACGTAACCGTTGTCATCCCTTGGAACGTCCGCTACACCGCCATCGTCAATTTTAGTCACACTCAAACGATCCGCATTCGGATGCTTTTCACACTCAACAACCCGCACAATGCGCGCGCCACCATATTTGGCTTTCAGGTCAATCACTTCCTCGACACCACCAAGCTGCTGATTTACCCGCGACACCAACTCATCAACTGATGGCAACTCAAAATTAATCAATTGTTTTATAAGATTTAAGCTAACTTTCATACTGATACAATTATATCATTTTACTGGCAAGTAATCGACCTTAGAAAACTACAAATAACCAAGGTAAAATTGCCCTAGGGCAAAATACAGCCGTCCTTGAACAAGCGGGAGATAATCCTCAAGAACACCTATCTTCGCACTTGGAGAGGGGTCATTCCCTGAATTATAATATAACTATGAATTACGATAGATATCTAGAACTACAAACTCGTCTAGAATGGTTTTATGATTTTCACCCAGAGTTTTTTAATGATATTTCGCTCGAGCAGAAGAAGCTACTGCAGGATACGTTCCTGTACGATGCGCCCGACGAACACTATCCGAAGTCATTGTGGGATTTTTATGATAAGAATATTGATAACCAGCCAACACTTCAGAACGATATGCTCTTAGCAGTAGATACTTTATATAAAGTGGCGGGAGCTGGAAGCTCGTTTGATTATGATAAATAAAGCTTTTCTTCGCACAAACACACCACCCAAGCTTATAAGATTTGGGCTAACTTTCATACTGATATAATAAAATCATGATTCACAACTTGCATTCAGCATATTCTTTACCAGCAAACCACGACACATGCCACCTGTTTGAACATCTGATTATTAGGCGATTCTTAAAGGAAACGGAAAAAGTTGGTGGTAACCGAGCTTTTGTTGGAGAATTGGACGGCACGACTAGCGAATCAAGCGTATTTTTTGCGTCCGCACTATTCACAAGTGAGTCTAATACATTATTTGAAAAAACCATCAGCGATATTACGCCTTTTGAGATGTCTCTTATTCAACAGTCCATCTCACACATAGAAGCCGAGATGCAATCCAACATTGATATAACAGACATGACGCTACTACAAGAACAGCTCGCTCTTTGTCAAAAATATTTTATCGATAGTCAAAAAACCGCTCTCAGTAATTCACACCCAAAATCTAAGATTTCTCCTCTTAAAATCAGCCATAGTCCGAAGGATTTTACAGACGTTAAGATTGATATAGAAATTGCTGACGCCAGCGATGAATTGACTGCCGCATTTTTCTGCACATACCCAATACTTTTAGATCTAGTGCGCGACATTTGTTTCGATAAAATCTCATCCTACCCATCCAGCTCCGGAAAGTTTATAGCGTACTATGACGGAAATTACACCAGCCAAACCTACACCGTAAAAAATACAGACCTTGCTCGACTGAGCTCAAGTGAAACTATACAGACATATTTACAAAGCTTTAACATATCCTCACACGCAACCGACCTAAGAAACCTTGCCGAAGCTTTCACATCTGACCCATTTTATATTTCAGCGCCCATATATTTTTATCAACAAACCGCTACGCCATTAACCAGAAATGACCTAGCAAAAACTATAAACGTCGCAAACATGAACGCAATCCTAAAACAAGTAAAGGCGACGATAATCCTGGATTATTAGCTCTAGCCGATTTTCTAGCAGAGAAAAGATTCTGAAGAGAAAATATTAACGCCACCAATACGCAAGTTTATCGACAAACTCTAAACTCAATACCAATCACTCCATAAATCTTTTGGTCTTCAATAGAATAAAATTCAGAAATTTGATTTTCCAACCATTCGACATTATCACCGCCGAACTTTCGCGGATTATTATGAGAAAATAAGTCACGAAATGTCGCGTATCTCAGCAAACCAACAACCTCAGCAGCAACAGTTTGTTCAGAATTATCTCTATTTGTAAAAATAATCCGATCCCCGATCTGGATTTTCTGTCGTTTGGCGTCATATAATCGCGACTCGATAGTCTTATTGCCAGAAATAATAGCATTAAACGGCTCGGTCGCCAATTTTAATTGGTGTGTGGTCATAAAATCATTTACCTTTCTTGCTATAATTAAACCATCATATAAATAAATATTCAAATATCTACACTTCCATAAGAAAGGCTATCAAATGACCAAAAAACTATTAGAGATCGAACGCAAACGCCAGCTAACGGGCAATATTGAAGAGCTAATCGGGCGACTGCAAAACATCGGTTTTGAGCTAAAGAGTAATCTACGCGAAATTGATACGTATTATTCTCGTCCTGATGTCGACTTTATGCAGACGGTTGAATGCTTGCGGATTCGCCAGCGCGATAGTTTTGCTGAGGTAACATATAAGCCAGCAACGACCGCTGCGACGCATACGGAAAATAATGTAATCATTAAGCCCGAGACAAACCTGCCAATTCAGCCCGAAGATGCAGCAACCGCCAAGCAGCTACTGGCAAACCTCGGTATGGTGCAACTGGTCGAGGTCAACAAATACCGTCGCTCGTTTCAGTCCTCTGACTTTCCGCAAGCAACGGTAGCCATCGACGAAATCAAAGACGCCGGAACTTTCGTAGAAGTTGAGGTTTTGTCAGATGATGAGGCTAGTGCGCTGATGATGATTAGTGAAATTGAAACCAAACTCGGTCTGGAGTCAATGGAAATTGTGACGCGGCCTTATAGAGACATTTGTATGGGCTATTAAGAAGATCGCCACAAAACTTCACAACTCCACTCGCAACCAATACAATATACTCATGAAAAATAGCATCGGCATCACAATACCATATTTTATCACTCAAGCTTTTCCTCTACTTAATGAAGCGACATATGTTCGTGAATTTGCTTCTTTCATCACACTGTATCCAGATGCGGTCTATTATCTATTTCAAACAACAGCTAGTCAATCGCTCATACTTGTAGCAATTGACTATCCTGACCCAACAGACGAGAGCCAACAGGTAAAGAAAATATCTGGCGGTTTTGAGTTTGAATTCACATATCTTATCAAGCCATATGCCAATGACCAACACCTCAGAATCTGTCCAAATGATGAAGTAGAAGAACTATTTTTCGTCTCAGACCCAAATGGTCGTTGCCACTATTATCTGGCAGCAGTCAAACAAAAGCGGAGTTGGTAGGTTTATGTCGACTGAGTGTTTATGAGTTCGATATGGAAGTAGCCTAGCTCGTTTAAGTGAATGTTACATCCTTTAGTTGGCAACTTAAGATGGTAATCGAAATATGGTTAAAGTAGTATCAAAAGCGCTTATTAAAGATAAAATTGGCAAATATCTACTGCTCTACAGGGGAGATACGCACCCTAATTTCCCTGGGCATCTTGATCTTCCTGGAGGAGAAGTAGAATCGGAAGAGACCTCTAAGACGGCGACCGCACGAGAAGTACAGGAAGAAACTGGCATATGTATACATCCAAATGGCTTAAAAAAGCTATTTGTTAAGCAGTACAAAAACACAAGACATGTACTTTTTGAGATAGTCATAGATAAGACTGAGGCTGACATTCCTATTAAATTGAGCTGGGAACATAAAAAATACCGTTGGATGACGTTATCGGAATTATTAGATACTAATATTCCAGAGGGCGCAGATCCTTATTATATAGATGTTATCAATTATTTAAAGCATTTATCCGAGACTTGATATGTCCGACATATCTTCCCATACTCTAATCTCTGGATATATCTGGGCTATAGCATAATTACCCTCGCCATAGTAGACTCCTTGAATATAATTATCCGCCAGTGAGGATGACGGGTTTGGATGGTTTCATTAGATATATTATTTCTCCCGATACGCTCCAAGAGAAATTTGCCCAAAAGAAAATGCGACAAACTCGCTTGTCGCATATACTGACTCTATTTTATCATATTCGACTTAAAAATAAAATTATTTAGAAAAATACTCTTCAATTTTTGCCGCTAGCTTAGTTTCTTCAGTTTCTTCATCGATAAACTGACCACCAGCATAAATCTCTCTCACCAAATTACCGAGCGAGTCAAACAATAAATAATAGTTATCAGCTATCCAATCGTCATCTTTAGCGAGCGACACCAAATAGCATTCCTGACCGTTGTAACTACCTAGTTGATAAAAACGCTTGTCGCCATATTTCTCTTTAATGTAGTTCTCTATTTTTTGGTTAATTTTCATCGCTTACTCTCTTTCATAATTAATTTTATCATCTCCTTGTCTAGTTCTCGATTATCAACTCGAAATGCCCAAAACGCATATCGTGGTCGAGCACCGTTTGACATGTCACCGATAAACTTATAACATTATTCGACTATTAGCGGGCGCGAGATTGCGAAATATACGCCTGTAAAATTGTTTTTAGGTCCACGCTGTGGCGAAAGTTTATATTATCAACCCCACTCAGATCAACCCACTCCGGCACACCGTTAGTGTAGGTCTTCTCGCTGTCGGTTATATTATCGTTATTGATTTGCCCGTGCAGCTGGCTGTGGGTAAAATACAGTTGGATTGACTGATTGGCTTGCGACTCGGCGTTGCGCTTGAAGAAAGTGGTTGCTTGGTGAATGATTTTATCTGGCGTGATAGTCAGTCCAGTCTCCTCCTTAACTTCACGGACAATCGATTCCTCAATCGTTTCGCCCTTCTCGACACCGCCGCCAATCAAGCTATAGCCGTCCCATTGTCTAGTTAAAAGAATTTTATTATCTTCAACGATAACTGCATATACGCCGACGCGAATATTTAATTCGTCAACAGGAACGGTGTATTGATTGCCGAAGATGTCTTTGCAGATGATGGATTTAATAAAAGTCACCTCTTTCAGATTATAAGCATCCCCTTGTTTATAATATCGTGCGGATGTCAATTATGATCTTTATTTTAGCATGGGCGGGCGGGAAATTACTATGTTTTACCGCAACTCTCTAGATATTTGTCAATTAACAGAATGTCCGCTTGGCCCTTACTCCTATCAAGATATGCTGCTGCCGACAATAATTGGCTCAATACTACTGATACCTAGACTAGTTAGTTTGTTTTTAATTTCTGCTATCGTCATAGCCTGCCTTTTTTATCAGATTATACATCTTGTCTAATGGCAGTCCCAATGCGCCCATATATGAACCTTCAATTTTCTCAATCAACGCAAATCCCGCCGAATCAACATGAAAACCAAGCGCAGCATTACGACGGTTCGGATTGTAATTATGAGCGTTGTCTAACATCGCCGCGTTAAAATTCATATATGTTATCTTTGTTTCCGTACTGTCAGTAAACGTTTTTCCTCGATTTATCACGCAGACGCCAGTGTAGATAGTTGTAGTTTTACCCGATTGGCTCAAACACATTTTCATCTTTTCGGTAGCGGTTTTCGCTTTATGCAAGCGCGAACCGTCAGGTAAAACACCGAATGTATCAGCAGCAGCAATACAGTCGTCAGGATACAACTTGGCAAGAGCTTCTGCCTTTGAACGCGCCAACAGGATAGCGGTCTCTCTTGCGTCTAGCTCTGGGTGAGATTTCTCTATAGCTCGCTCATCAATATTAGCGCTAATAGCCTCGTAAGCTAGTCCACTTCTATCCATGATCATGCGCTTAGTCGGCGATTCGGTGGCAAGTATTAGCATGCTTTATCCTCCTTTTGAAAATCTTTTAATGATGGGATCATTTATTTTTACTTATCGCTGCTTTTAATCCTGCTAATTCCCTAGCTCGCTCAAACAAATGCACATATTCTTTAGATGTGCCTGACTGAACTAGCTTAATAGCTTGCTGGAGATTATCACACCAAACAATTGAGCAGCCGTGCAGTTCTTCTTCGTCAATCCAAGCGCTTTTGCCG
>UNSR01000004.1:0-12906 GCA_900557595.1 Candidatus Saccharimonadota bacterium
ACTAAACAGATTGAATGGGAATATTTACAAGAAGAAGACGGCATACGAGACGTAGTAGTAGTAGAGGTGGAACGCTAAGTCAACTTAGCTAACAATATTCACCAACTTACCCGGAACATAAACCATCTTTTTAGGTGGTTTATTGTTTGTGAATTTCTGGACATTCTCGTCAGCTAGAGCCGCTTCTTCAACGCCCTGCTTGTCCATATCACTCGGCAGTTCAAGTTTCGCACGAAGCTTGCCGTTCACTTGAACTATAATAGTCATCGTATCGCTCTTTAGATATTTTTCATCCCACTTCGGCCAGTGACCAACGTGAACTGTGTCATTATACCCCATCTCGCGCCATAATTCCTCTGTGATATGTGGAGCAAAAGGTGCCAAAATCTGAGTCAAGCTTTCTAATGCAAATCGCCACTCGTCCGACATGTCAATTCCGTGCGACTCTTTTATCTTATACAGGCCATTGACCATTTCCATCATCGAAGCCACGGCTGTATTAAACTTCTCATCTTCAATGTCGCGAGTAACCTTTTTAATCGTCGAGTGAGTTAATCGCAATAGTTCTTGAGTTGTTTTTTCATCCATCTCGGGAGAACTACTTGGACTATTATTCTTATCAACGAGCTCCTGAACCAGATTCCATGCTCGGTTTAAGAATCGATAAGTTCCCGGAACGCCACGAGGATCCCATGGCGCATCCATATCATAAGGCGCGATGAACATTTCGTAAACTCGCAGCGCATCAGCGCCATATCCACTATCCATAATTTCCATTGGATCAATGACATTGCCCTTAGACTTGGACATTTTCTGACCGTCTGGCGCCATAATGTAAGCATTGTACATCATTCGCTTAAAAGGTTCTGGGGTCGGAACGAGACCGAGCTTATAGAAAAATCGCATCCAGAAACGACTGTATAGCAAGTGAGCCACGGCGTGGTCGGCACCATTGTAATAATCAACCGGCATCCAATGGTTAATTCTCTCAGGATTCCACGCTTCATTATCATTGTGCGGGTCGAGATATCGTAAGAAATACCAGCTAGAACAAGCATAGCCATCCAAAGTGTCAGTCTCGCGACGACCTTCTACCCAATTGTCGCCGTCAGGCTTACTTTCTGTAATCGGTACAGTTTTTCCAGTTTCAACATCCACCCAGACTCGCACCCAATCATCAACCTGGGCCAAAACGGAAGTATTTCCACCCGTTGGCTTAAAATTCTCCACCTCTGGCAAAATCACCGGCAAGCATTCATCAGCCACGGCAATTGGCGCACGACCATCAACATGGACAATTGGAATTGGAGCGCCCCAATAGCGCTGACGAGAAATTAACCAATCGCGCATTTTATACGTGGTTTTGCTTCGTCCGGAATTCTGCTGCTCCAGCCACGCAACAATTTGCTCGCGAGCATCCTCGCTCCTGATCCCGTTGAATTGACCGGAATTTATCAGCTCGCCCTCACCAGAATAACAGCCAACATCGGCTGAATGTTCAGGCTTATCAATAACCTGGATAATCGGCAAGTCAAACTTCTCAGCAAACGCAAAATCGCGCTCGTCGTGCGCTGGCACCGCCATGACTGCGCCGGTTCCATAACCGCCCAAAACATAATCCGCCACCCAGATTGGCAATTTTTGACCATTAACTGGGTTTATGACATAACTGCCAGTAAATACGCCTGTTTTCTCTTTATTCTCTTGACGTTCAACATCAGATTTTTGTTGCGAAGCTTGGACATACGCTTCAACCTTTTCGCGCGTATCAGAATTGACCAACCGAGAAACCAGAGGATGCTCCGGCGCCAAAGCTATATACGTCGCACCAAATAACGTGTCAGGACGAGTTGTGAAAACTGTAATCTTGGAATCTTGACCACTGACTACAAACTCAACTTCCGCACCAACTGATCGACCAATCCAATTCTTCTGCATGGTTTTAACCATTTCCGTCCAATCAAGCGCATCGGTTGCCTCTAAAATTTCATCTGCATACGCCGTAATTCGGAAGAACCACTGCTTAAGATTTCGCTTGGTTACAGGATTACCACAGCGCCAACATTTGCCACCTTCAACCTGTTCGTTAGCAAGCACCGTATTATCAGTTTCGCACCACCATTGCGGCTGCTCTTTTTGATATGCCAAATCGTGCTTATACAATTGCGTAAAAATCCACTGAGTCCATTTGTAATATTCTGGATCAGCTGTAGAAATTTCTTTTGTCCAATCATAGCTAAACCCAAGCCGCTTCAATTGCTCCTTAAAGTGAACTTTCGCCTCATCGTGCGCTACGCGTGGCGTTTTCCCGACTTTAATAGCGTAATTTTCAACCGGCAGACCAAAGCTATCCCAGCCGATTGGATGATAGACATTATAGCCCTGCTGACGCTTGAATCGTGCCTTGATGTCGGCAAATTGAAAAGTACGACCGTGACCAATGTGAATTCCCGCCCCTGTAATCCCCGGAAGCATACTCAAGCTGTAATATTTCTGTCGGGTCGTGTCATTAAAATCAACCGCGTAAGTGCCGTCAGCCTCCCATTTGTTTTGCCATTTTTGTTCAATTTCTGTCGGATTATAGCGTCTCATATCTGTAATTATAGCAAATAATCCCGCTCATTACGAACGGGATTATTATTAGGCAATTAAGCTATTTACCTAGTCGAGGTTGATGACAATCCGCTCGAATACCCTTCCATAAAACCTTCTATAAACTCTTTCAAGCTCTCAGCACTCGAAGGAACCTTGATTTCTTCAGATTTATTCACATTGATGTCAAATGAAATTTCTACAGAAGCCTTCTTATCATTACCCTTAAGCTCTACAGCCTTCAGCTCATGAGATGACCTATCAACCCACACCTTCAATGAAGATTCGTCGATAGATGATGATTCACTACTCTTGTAGCTATTCGATTTTCCACACTTACCGAGCGCCTTACCGACTGATGAATTCTTAAACTCTTCCTCAAATTTTGACGAATTAGATTTATTATTACCTTGCAATTCAAAACCACGCCCACCATTACGATCACTAATCTTTGAATCTTTTATAGTGAATAAACTATTCTTTTGATAAATCTGAGCCAATTCCTTACGTGCACTTTCGTCACTTTGGATTTTCTTCAGAGCGTTAATTCCACACTTGTATTCGCTACCGATTTCATCTGGAGAAATCTTCATCCACGTGTCGCTCATTTTATCTATATCAGAACCCATCTTCTCCAATGTCTGATCACGGTAAGTTTCTATTTGAGATCTTGATAGATTTCCGCCAGACGAAGACTCCATAACTATCTCAAGCAAAGTGCCATACAAATCCTTAAAGTTATTTATCTTCACATATATCGTTCCGTCACTATCAAGAACCACATCACCCTTAAGAGGGATATTTTTCTCAACTCCCTTAACATTAAGCTTAGCGTCAATATTAGCCTTTGATTTTCCCGAATCAGTAGCAGTCTTTACGTTTAGCTCTATCTTCCCCTGGTCGCGCATGTCAATAACTACCTTACCGTCGGCAGTCATCTTCTTTGCCATGATAGCATTAGACACAGCATCCGTAACCATCTTTTCTGGATTCTGCCACCACAAGAAATAAACTAGCACAGCAGAAATAATAGCAATAAGAGCTATAACTCCCAGCACTATGCCAATTATCAATCCCGTTTTCTTCTTTTTTGGTTGCATCGGTACGCCATTATATTGTGGCTGCGGTGCAGGTTGATTACCTTGATCCATAATTCCCCCTTGTTTTGTATAACTTGAATTTAATATATCACATTAATCTTTAAATTGTGAGAAAAATTGGTTTTTCCTAGCAATCCACTCCGGCGTTTGCCTGACTAAGTATTTATCGTCCTCAGTGCTATGAAGGTTGATTTTTATAGATTCCTCCAGCCATACGCCGCCACTCGAACCCTTAAACAGAGCAACGCCTTCAGATTTCAATTTGTCGCGCACGAAAGACCCAGCCTCGATGGCATTCTTACATTCCTTCACCTGGCAACCTCTTTGGCGTGCAGCTGGCGCTAAATATTGATTAGCTTTCTCACCAACCGTCACAACCCAATCCAACAAATCCGGGCTACAATGAGAACCAAGTTCGGCGTGAGCTTGCTCGAAAATTCCCTTTAAGCCATTCATATTGCCAAGTACAGCAATTCGCTGCGGAGTCTCAATTCGATACAAAGACTGCAAAGCAGCCAAAGCAGTCAACGGCGTCGAACTATAGCTATCATCAATCAGCCAAGTATTATCCGCGCCCTTCAGCAAATTCATCCTGCCAGGCAGTGGACGCAAATTCTCTATACCTTTTTTTATATTCTCCTCAGTTTCACCAAACGCATACCCAATAGCTGCCGCCACGATTGCTGGACGAATATTATGCTCGCCGATTAGCTTAACGTTGACTTCTAATCCATTAGGATTTTCTGGCGACATAATAAAGCCGTGATGTCCGTCTTTCAGGGAAAAATTACGATCGTCAAAATTATACTCCGCCACGGGATCACTTCCGTAAGTAGTGATATTAGGATTCGTCAAAAAACTAGCAAAACGCCCATCTATATCATCGCGATTTATCATCGCCATTCGCGAGAAATTCGCCAGCGAAATCATCTCATTCGCCACTTCCTCCAAAGAATATTCAACCTGCATTCGACCATTCGTCACAGAAGTTACAACCGTAATATCCGGCACAACATAAGCCTTAAACCAGTCGTTATAGCCAAGTTCCTTTGGGTTAAATTCCTGAACAATTACCTGAACTTCCGGTTTTTCGGCCTTAATTCTCTTCTTTACGGCGCGCATCACTTTCCACCATTTGAACAAGCCTTTTTCAGGCATTTTCACGCCCATCATCTGAAAGAAAACATCAGCTTTCGTCTTCGGCTCTTCATTGCGAAGCTGAATATCAAATTGTTGCGCTAAAACCGTACCGATAGCTATTTTTGCACTAGCCTTTCCGGCGCTACCAGTTATCGCCACAAGCTTCACATCTGGATGAACGGCAAAAAATTCTCGCACTAATTTTGCTAGTTTTTCTTCCCTTTTTTTTGAAACAGTAACCATAACTATATCATACCATAAGCATTATAGAAGAGCTGCTACGCGCCCACCCGGGGCATATTTGAATATGTGTTTGTCTTTCAATTGGCAAGCATAGGAGAATGCCCCTATGCGTACCAGCTCATGTTTAATTATGCATTATCGCCCAAAAAAACACAAGCTTTATATCTCACTGCGACTATTGATCTCCGTCGCTTATTATTTTCAATAGTTCTTCTTCGTCAATAATTTTTGTGCCGTATTGCTCAGCCTTTTTCAATTTGCTAGCACCAACCTTACCGCCAGCCACCAAATACGTCGTGTCTTTAGAAACTGCGGTTTGAAAAACCCCACCGAGATTACGAATTTTGTCCGCAGCAGCGTCGCGTCCCATAGATTTCAGAGTACCCGTGATGACAAAACTTTTTCCACTCAACCCGCCAGACTTTTTATTAAACCGAGGAATAGCTCCCAATTCTGTGAATTTATTGAGCAATTTTACATTATCCTCATCAGCAAACCACGCCACTACAGATTCAGCGACAATTTCACCCACACCATCAACTTGTCGCAAATCATCAATTGTCGCTTTCGCCAAATTTTCCATGCTCTCAAAATGATTCGTCAAATCAATCGCCGTTTGCGCACCAATATGACGAATTCCCAGACCATACAAAAATCGCTCTAATTCTGGGCTTTTTTTATCAGCAATTGCCGAGATTAACTTTTGCGCAGAAATATTAGCAAACCGATCCAACTTCAACAAATCGTCTTTAGTAAGCGTAAAAATATCCGCCAAATCACCGACCAAACCATTATCAATTAAAACTTCCACGTTCTTTTCACCAAGTGTATCAATATCAAGCGCACCCTTAGACGCGAAGTGTGCCAGAGCTCGCTTCAAAATCAGCGGACCACTAGAACCCTTAACTCGGTAAACAGCTTCACCTTCCGGTCGCACAAATTCCAACTCCGGATATTGCCGTTTTAATTCTGCTTTATAATCAATTGGTTCAGAATCTGCAGGTCGTAATTCCTTCAAAACATTCTCAACTTGCGGAATAATATCACCCGCTTTAAAAATCACCACAGTGTCGCCTCGCCGAATATCCAAACGCTCAATTTCATCGGCGTTATGCAAACTGGCGTGCTGCACCGTAGTTCCCGCCACTACTACTGGATCAAACACAGCCACCGGAGTCGCCGCGCCAGTTCGCCCAATAGAAATGACTATATCCCGAACGATCGTCGTAGCCTCTTCGGCCGCGTACTTATAAGCCACCGCCCCACGCGGATTTTTGCCCACCATCCCGAGATTGTCGTATATCTCTCGATCATTAATCTTAATAACCAGCCCGTCCGTATTAAACGGCAAGTCATGACGCTTATCGCTCCATTCGTCAACAAATTTCATCACGTCGGACAAATTGTCAAAAACACTGGCTTGCTGATTGCGAGAAATCCCCAGCGCCGTCAAAGCCTCGTAAGCAAAACTATTCGTCGGAACTTCCGAATCATCATCGCGAATCACATCATATCCGCGAAAATGCAACGGGCGCGCCGCCACCAGCGCAGGATCTAATTGACGAATTGTCCCCGCAGCCAAATTGCGCGGATTAGCAAATGTAGGCAGCCCTAGAGATTTCTGCTTTTCATTAAGCTCCTCAAAATCCCGTTTCAGCATAACAATTTCGCCACGAATCTCTGTCCGACCGTGCAAAAAATTCTCAAACCCCGCCGCTTCACGCAGACGAAGCGGTACGTTTTTAATGGTCCGAACATTATTCGTTACGTCTTCGCCAACAAAACTATCGCCACGTGTCACAGCTTGCGACAATACGCCATCGACATAAATCAACGCGCATGCCAAGCCATCCATTTTTATATCCGTAAAAAATTCATGTCGCTGACCCGGTATCAATTTATCAGTTCGCTCAATCCACGCCTCGACTTCACTTTTATCGAAAACGTCATTCAAACTGACCATTCGGCGCGCGTGCTCGACTTTTTGAAAACCGTCGAGCAGCTTATTCCCAACTCGCTGCGTAGGACTATCAATAGTAATCAGTTCCGGATGATCCGATTCAATCTTCTTCAGCTCGTCCATCAGACTGTCATAAACCGCATCGCTCACACTCGGCTTGTCTAAGGTGTAATATTCGTAGCTATAACGATTTAACAGGTCTTTGATTTCGTCAATTCTTGGTTTTTTTGGTGTCACTTTCAACCACCTTTCTGTAGAACAAATAAACATACACAGAAATCATAATTATCGTTACGTAAAGTAAAATCAGACCAGTTGTCGGGACAATTGGTAGCCAATCAATACCACTAATCCATCCCTTCAGCGCGCCGTCAAGAAGAATTACCGGAATCAAAACAACAGCCCACAAAAGCACTGACAGAACAACAGCCCACGCAAATCTCAGCAAAATCCTTAGTCTTCGCCCCGTCACAATATCGCCCGACAGACGCAGCGCGTGAAACGGATACATCCCCGGCAGTGTTATGATGATCATTGCAAAAACAGTAGAAGTCGCCCAATAGACAGACATCGCCACTATTAGAATCGCCGCACCGCCAGCCGCCATCAGAATCGGCGTTTGATTTAACACTCCCGAAGCATTAAGCGCGCTATAAATAATCACCGCCACTGCCGCCGGCACCATTTGAATTAGGAAAACTCCGATGACAATTATCAGCGCAATTATGGGCGACCCAGAACTATATAAGCCATCGCGCATTTTCGGTTTTTTACCAATTAAAATAGCTCGCGTTAGCCAAACGGATGACAGCCAAGTTAATAGTCCCAGAAAAATTCCCGCCGCTTGCTGAACATTTCCACCAGCCGTTCCGCTACCAGAAATATAGCTAACCGCAACGCCAGAGAATAGGCTAATTGTTGTATAAATTCCGCCGAATCCATTTGACTCAGCCTGATTCATCACATCTTTAAGTTGTTGGTATGTGTCTTGCGACATGACGCTGGCTAAAGCA
Organism: Candidatus Saccharimonadota bacterium; assembly: GCA_900557595.1. Lineage (GTDB taxonomy): Bacteria > Patescibacteriota > Saccharimonadia > Saccharimonadales > Saccharimonadaceae > Nanosynbacter. The sequence goes on from UNSR01000004.1 coordinate 8,049, forward strand.
AACGTTAATATCGACATGACGACGATTAACGCCAAAAAAGTCTTCTTATTTCGCCATACCAGACGACAAGCCTCACTAGTCAGCGACCAATATCCTGGAATTTTAAGATCTCGCTGGTAATCTCGTCGCTTAGTTAGCCGAAAACTACGATGAGGTCGGCGCTGCATAAAATTACGCCGCTGCTGATTCAATTTACTAAAGTCACGTTTAATACCGGGCCATGCACCTTTTTTATGATCAGCATTTGACTTCTTAGGGTTCTTGACTACTCGTTTTTTGGAGGTTTTCGTTGTCATAATTACATCTTTGTTGCGTTATTTCTCAACCTTGCAATTCTGTCTTCTAGCGGTGGATGAGTACTAAATAGTTTTGAGAAAAATCCGGGTTTCAAAGGATTATTCATGAACAAATTGGCAGTGGAAGAGCTTTGTTTTTGCATTGGTCTGCCGTATTGACGCAATTTTTCCAGCGCGCTTGCTAGCCCTTCAGTGTCTCGTGTCAATAGCACCCCTGAAGCATCCGCCAGATATTCACGCTGCCTACTAACTGCCAGCTGAGTTATCGTTGCCAAAAGCGGCGCCAATATACCCACAATCAACCCGAAAGCGTAGATGATAGGATTAACATCCCTATCGCGGTCATCACTATAAAACATCATTCTAAGTGCCAAGTCCGCAAATAACCCAATTGCACTAACCAAACCAAAAGCAATCATACTCACACGGATGTCGTAATTTCGCACGTGGCTCATTTCATGCGCCATAACCGCCTCCAGCTCACGCTTGTCCATAATATTCAGGAGACCTGTAGTTGCGCCAACGATGGCATGATTCGGATCGCGACCAGTCGCAAAAGCGTTTGGAGCTGGGTCATCAATAATATAGACTTTCGGCATCGACATACCAGAAGCGATAGACAAATTCTCCACCACTCGCCAAAGTTCAGGAGCGTCATTTTTACTAATTTCCTGAGCGCCAGTCATCATCATAGCCAACTTGCCAGCTATAAAATATTGCAACCAAGCATACAATATCGCACATATAAAAATGATGAGCGCTAGTGAATAGCTATCAGTTGCCGCTCCAATAAACAAACCGATAATTCCAATAATTATCACAAACACAGACATAATTAATATTGTGTTGCGTTTGTTTTGAGAAACTGCATTGTACATATGTTAATTATACCAAAAATCGCCCGCTAAAAATAGACGAGCGATTTTCATTTCAGAGTTCAATTAGAACTTTACTTCAACTGGATTTTCAACACTTGCGCGATCCTCAACGTCGAAGAATTCCTTAGCTTGGAAGCCAAACATTCCCGCGATGATGTTTGTTGGGAAAGTCTGGATCTTCGTATTTAAGTCGCGAACGCCACCGTTGTAGAATCGGCGAGCTGCTTGGATTTTATCCTCAGTATCAACCAATTCCTGCTGCAATTGCAAGAAGTTCTGGTTTGCTTTCAATTCTGGGTAAGCCTCAGATACAGCAAACAAGCTCTTCAAAGCGCCCTCCAAAGCGTTTTCAGCCTTAGCAGTCTCAGCCACGCTGCCAGCATTCATAATTGCTGAACGAGCTTCTGCGACCTTCTCAAACACTTCTTTTTCGTGTGTAGCGTAGCCTTTTACCGAGTTGACCAAATTTGGAATCAAATCAGTTCGGCGCTTTAGCTGAACAGTAATGTCGCTCCATGCCTCTTCTACGCGGTTGCGCAACACAACTAAACCATTGTACGCACCGATTACAACTCCTACGAGTACCAATAAAACTACCACTGTAACAATAAGTACAATTACCAATGGACTCATTTCTTACCTTTGTCCCTTTCCTATTCAATATTATTTTCTTTACAACTTTGGTGCGCAAGGCGGGAATCGAACCCGCACGACTTTTGGTCAAGGGATTTTAAGTCCCTCGCGTCTACCAATTCCGCCACTCGCGCTTATTTATATACAATCCAGACGCCTACGCGCCAGACTGCTTGTATTATACTATATTCGCTAAGTAAATTATACAATTTCGCAAAATAAAAAATAGCCCAATACTCAGGACTATTTATCAAAAATTGGAGGCACGTACGAGAGTCGAACTCGTCTAAAAGGTTTTGCAGACCTCTGCGTAACCGCTCCGCCAACGCGCCACCACTTTTATTATATCAGATTTTGCAAAACATATCACGAACAGATCGTCTAATAGTTGCAATATGTTTGGTGCGAGCGAGAAGACTTGAACTTCCACGAGCGCAATGCTCACTAGCCCCTCAAGCTAGCGCGTCTACCAATTCCGCCACGCCCGCATAACCACTTACCATTATACCCGATTACGGGGTTTTGTAAACGGACTTTTTCTCTGTCGCCCAATATTGAACATCAACATAGCGATCGACGGGATTGACAACTTCAGTGCTTGCGTCGAGAGCCTTAACGTTACGAATATGGATATAGTCAAATTTTGGCTGATACAGGGCAATCGCTGGAGCGTCCGCTTGCCAAATGGCAGTGAACTTCGCATAGCGATCAGCGCGTTGCTTCGCCGATATTTTAGATCGGCCGCTTTCCAAAGCATCGTCCGCTATCGCGTTATTGTAATTGGAGAAATTCAAACCATTATTAGTTGCCTGTGAAGAATGCCAATAGGCGTAAACATCAGGGTCACCACCCAAGGAGAGCTCATAAACCAACACATCAAAATTGCGCGGCTGCAAAACTGTCTGAAGAATATTTTGAGTGGCGTCGTTCGGATCGACAACTTTAATATCCGATTCTATGTTCAGCTCGTCATACCAAACTTGAGCCAAGTACCTGGCGACCTTTTCGTAATTGCTATTCTTCAAAACGACCACGTTGAGCTTTAATTTATCATTTCCCTTCTGGCGAACATTATTTACACTCTTCCAGCCCTCAGTGTCGAGTAAAGATTTCGCTTTTTTAACATCATAGCTAGAAGAATTTGAGCTCTTTCCTAGGAATTTGTTAAGCGTTGGACCAGATAATTCTTCCGTAGACAACGACAAAGATTGGCGCAGCTTGGATGTATCAACGCTGAGCGACAAAGCCTGGCGAACTGCTTTTGATCGCAAGAACTGACTGCTGTTATTAAACAGCGCGTAAACTCCGTTATTCAAAGAATGCGCTTCTGCAGCATACATAGATTTTACCTCGGCTGATTGATCGTTATAAATCAGTTCTGGAGTTCCTGTAATTTCTCGCGTACGCAAACTTTTCGCAATATCATCCTGCGTCGGATACGCGTACAACTGGAATCGCTCCAACTTAGGCGTGCCGCCATAATAATTACTATTCGACTGCAAATATAGCACTTTTTTACTGCCATCGCTCGTTACGTTCTGCAGCAATCTAAAGGCGAATGGACCGCTGGATATAGGCGACTTATTAAAATCATGTTCACGTAAATTCGACGGTTTAACGTCTTTTAATATATGCTTAGGAATAATCGGGAATGTCAAAGCGTGGACAAACGGCGAATATGACGACGGCAAGATAAATTTCACCGAATCGTCAGACACTTTCTCGAATTTTATGGATTTCCAGCCAGATATCTCAGCTCCAACTTCTGGATTCGCTAATAGCTTCAATGTAAAAATTACATCGTCCGCCGTTAAATCTTGTCCGTCCGACCACTTCAGACCTTTCTTCAGTTTGACTATATATTCGGTTTCTTTGTCGTTCACACTGATGCTATCCGCCATATCAGCCTTTATATTGCCCGTTGAGTCATATCGATACAAACTTGAAAACAGCAACTTCGCGGCAGATTTTTCAGCATTGGTTTTTGCGAAAATCGGATTTAAGTTTTCCAAAGGACCCAACACGCCCTCAGAGTATGATCCGCCAGAAGTGTACGCCATTGTCGTGAAAGAATTGCGAGAAATATGCCACTGCACCGCACTGGCGCCAATCATCACCAATACTAGAATAATCCAGACAGAAACCCGACGTCGCACATTAGATAAGCGATCCAGCCTGGATGTCACGAATTTATGCGCATGGCGCAAGCTTCCCTTTTCAATCTTACGCAGACGCTTATTGACATCTTTACTGGAAACTTTTAGCCGCGCAAAACGATTCCATGACAAATTATCCGAGCTCAAATCTATTCTCCTATTTTTGCAATCCCGGCAAAATCATACTTGCCAAAATCGATAGCACAAAAATCACCGCAAAAACAATAGTTACATCAAACAAGTTTTTATCAAATCCGCGACGAGTAGTGAATAATTCCCCAGACGAGCCGAATCCTGCGCCCAAGCTTGCGCCTCGTTGCTGCAACAAAATTGCGATAATCATCAGTACGGCAGATCCAAGTGTCACGTACGGTAAAATTGTATCAATTGACATATTACTCCTTTTCTTCCCGCTGCAAAACCAGCGCGCTACTTATAATATAGTTTACCAAACTCAATATAATCCCGGCAATAATTGAATGCGCAAAAGTCATAGAAATCCCTGGCGCCAAAGCTAACGAAATGTAAACCATAAAGCCATTTACAATTAAGGTAAACAGTCCTAAGGTCAACAGGATTGCTGGCAGGGCTAGAATTGTAACAATTGGTTTCAATACGCTATTCACTACCGAAAATATCAGCCCCGCTATCATAAACGTCCACGCAGAAGTTGCGCCCGGAGTTTCATTTCCAAGCAGCCGCACCGCAACCCAAATGCCTACCGAGTTAAGAATCAGCCGAATCAAAAACGTTGCAAATTGTCTTTTCATTAGTCTTATTATATATAATTTATGCTTTATTGTCGATTGAATGCTTGATTTTAAGATAGGCGCTTAATCAAATTCGCCTTTTTCGTGCCGACTTCTGCCTGTAATTCCGCATAATCCGCCTTGAT
>UNSR01000005.1:0-12375 GCA_900557595.1 Candidatus Saccharimonadota bacterium
TTATACTGTTTTTTAGCGTCGGGGTGTGGCGCAGCTCGGTAGCGCGCACCGTTCGGGACGGTGAGGTCGCTGGTTCAAATCCAGTCACCCCGACCATGAAATTATTGGGCGTACGTTCAGCTTAATTGAACCTCTGGCTATTAGCAATCAAAGGAGGTTTTATGCGACGAAGAGTAAACGTACGCGGAATTATTATCAACAACAAGGGCGAAATTTTCTGCCAAAAATTAACCGCAAACACCGGCAAAGGTCGTGATTTTTGGTGTACGCCGGGCGGCGGTTTAGAAATGGGCGAAGGCTTGCTGGACGGTCTACGTCGAGAAATGATTGAAGAAACTGGCATTAAGCCAGAAATCGGCAAGTTGTTATTTATACAACAATTCGCCGAATCCGGCGAACAATCAGCGCACGGTCCGAATGAACAATTGGAATTTTTCTTCCTCATCACCAACTGGCAAGATTACCAGCAGATTGACCTGGAACAAACATCGCACGGCGTCGAGGAAGTAGCGGAATGCGGCTTTGTTGATCCGAAAACCACACGAATTTTACCGAGTTATCTGACAGAGGTTGACCTGGACCAGCTGGTTAATAAATTGACAGAAGTTCCAGTTCTAAGCGAATTATAGCGAGGTCACTCGGGCTATTTGGCGAAGAACTTTTTGGCACGTTCAGTTTTCGGGTGATCCATTACCTGAGCTGGCGTGCCATTTTCGATTATTTCTCCCTTATCCAGAAAAATCATCCGCGTCCCAACTTCGCGGGCAAATTTCATCTCGTGCGTCACGATCACCATCGTCATTCCCTTTTTGGCAACTTTCCTGATCACGTCCAGAACTTCGCCAATCATCTCTGGATCTAGCGCTGAAGTCGGCTCGTCAAAAAGCATAATTTTCGGCTCCATCGCTAACGCCCGCGCAATTGCTACTCGCTGTTTTTGACCGCCAGACAAACTATTCGGCGAAGCGTCCGCTTTGTCTAATAGTCCAACATCGTCCAATAAACTTCGCGCCAATTTTGTCGCTTTTTGATCTGAAAATTTACGCAGTTTTTTCGGAGCTAATTTAATATTTTCAATTACGCTCAAATTTGGAAACAGATTAAATTGCTGAAAGACCATGCCAATATTCTGACGCAACGCATTCAAGTTCACGTGTGGATCAGTAATTTTAACGCCATCAACAATAATCTCGCCCGAAGTCGGCTCCTCCAGCAAATTCAGACAACGCAAGAATGTCGACTTGCCAGAACCAGACGAGCCAACCACCACGACAATCTCGCCCTCTTCAATTTCCACGTCAATATCGCGAAGAACTCGATTTGTGCCGAACGTTTTTTTCAAGTTTTTAACGCTGATCATCGTCATGCTTCAATTTCCTTTCTACTCGCGCCATTACTCGCGTAAAAATCGCCGTCAAAATTAAGTACATCGCTGCAGCGGCAAATAGCGACTGAAAAGCTGTCGCTGTTTGAAAACGAATATTGTCCGCGCCTCGCATAATATCATTCAGACCAATCCAACCAACAACCGAAGTTTCCTTTAACAGCGCGATAAATTCACTAATCAACGCCGGCAATGAATTTCTCATTGCTTGCGGCAAAATGACTAGCCGCATTGCCTGCCAATTACTCAAGCCCAAAGACCTGGCTGCTTCCATTTGCCCCTTGTCAATACTCTGAATTCCGCCACGAATAATCTCAGCGATGTACGCGCCGCTATTTATTCCAAACGCCACCGCCGCCACAAAAATCTTCGGCATAAATTGGTACGACCCAAAAACGACGTAATACATAATCAGCAGCTGGACCAAAAGTGGCGTGCCGCGAATAATATCGACATAAATTTTTCCCAAACTAGCCAGTGGATTAAAGTTCGCGAGTCTGCTCGTTTTCATCCTGCCAAATGGTCGTAAATTCGACGTGCGCATCAGGGCGACAAGCACACCAATTGCCGATCCTAAAATAAGCGACAACACAGTCAAAACCAGCGTCACCTCTAATCCATGCCATAAAAATAGCCATCGACCGCCGCCAAAAATCACTTCCCAAAAATTCACGATTTAGCCTCCTCGCCAAAATATTTGCGGATTAACTTTTCATAGCGACCATCTTTTTTCATCTTGTCAATTTCTTTATTAACCTTTTCCAAGAGATCTTTATTGTCCTTTTTAATAGCAATCGCATAACTTTCATCGCTGAGCGCACCAGGTAAGATTTCTAGGTCAGAAAATCCAGCCGAATATTGCTTTGCGGGAGCGTCGTCCAGAATAACTGCTTCAATTTTTCCCGAACTTAATTCCTGCAAAACACTCGGCGCGGTTTGGAATTGTGTAACTGATGCGCCAGCAATCTTAGACGCCAAAGTGTCGCCCGTAGTACCTAATTGCACGCCAATTTTTCGCCCTGGCAATTGATATTTATTGCGAATCGGACTGCCTCTTTTAACAATTATTCTCTGCGACGCCGAATAATACGGATCTGAAAACAGCGCATTTTTTTCTCGCTCAGGCGTCACTGTCATTCCAGCCGCCACCATATCAATTTGCCCACTATCCAGCGCCGGAAGTAGCCCATCAAACGACATATCTTCGATCTTCAAATCTTTGCCCAAACTTTTAGCAATTTCCCTCGCCAGATCAACGTCAAAGCCAACCACTTGATTATTGTCAATATATTCAAACGGTTTAAATCCAGCATTCGTGCCCATCACCAAAACATCAGTTTTTGAGCCAATTACGCCATCTCGATGTAAAATATCGCCCAACATCAAACAAATCATCCCCGCAAATAAAACCAGCCCAATCCACCAACTAATTCCGAATGTGCGCGTCTTATTCTTGCTCATGCTTTTATTATACCCCTTCATCCGCAAAAAACGTAAGTGATATAATAGAATAGTGAGAAAAATTAAATTTACCAAACGTTTCTGGATTAAATCAATATCAATCATCTTGCTTTTTTTGGCGGCGTTTTGCTTAATTGCGGCGCGCTATAAATATATCGTCTTTAAAAATTCGCAAATCGACGAGATAATTTTTTATTTTGTTAACGGATTAGCTGGCGGCAAATCTGACAATTTATGGTCGGCCGTCCTGCAAAATCTTCCGCTAGTTTTCTTATTATTCGGCGCTTTATTAATCCCAATGTTCGACAAATCGATCTCTTTCATAAATCGCATAATCGCCTTCTGTTTGAAAAAAATCAAATCATCACGAAAACTCACTTTGCCGTTTTTGAGATTACGAAATCAAGCAATTTACTCGCTGAGTATGTTTTTAATTGCAATTGTCCTTCTCATTCAAAGTTTTGGCATCCCTAACTATATTTATGCCCTAACCCAATCGACCAAATTATACGAAGAAAATTATGTTAATCCAAAAACCGCCAAATTGACTTTTCCAGAGAAAAAACGCAACTTAATATACATCTATTTAGAGTCAATGGAAAACACTTTGGCATCAAAGGCTAATGGCGGCAGCTCCGAAACCTCCATTATTCCAGAGCTGGAAGAATTGGCGTTAAAAAATACCTCATTCTCAAACAAAGCATCCGGTGTCGGCGGCGCCTTGCCTGCAACAAACACTGGCTGGACTGTGGCAGGAATGGCTGCGCAATCTACTGGCGTCCCACTGAAAGAAAACTTGGTTGGCGGACGCGACCATAACGCCCTGGGCGAGTTTAAGAAGTTCCTGCCAGGCGCTTATGGTCTTGGTGAGATTTTAGAAAAACAAGGCTATAATCAAACATTTGTTATGGGCTCTGAAGCAAGTTTTGGCGGACGCGATAAATTATTAACTCAACACGGCAACTTCAATATTGAGGATTACAATTACGCCAAAAAATACGGAAAAATCTCCGAAGATTACAAAGTATGGTGGGGTTATGAAGACAAAAAATTATTCCAATTTGCCCGCGAAGAAGCCTCGCGCTTAGCGGCGTCAGACAAGCCATTTAACTTGCAATTATTGACCGCCGACACGCATTTTACCGATGGCTATTTGGATGAAACCTGCGCCAAAACATTCAGTAATCAATACGACAATGTTCACGCTTGCTCCTCAAAACAAGTCGCCGCATTCGTCAATTGGGTTAAATCTCAGCCATTTTACGAAAACACCACAATTATTATTTCTGGCGACCATTTAGGAATGCAGACCTCATACTACGACGAAAAAATTGGCGGAACTAATTATCAACGAACCATTTACAACACGTTTATAAATCCAGCCATTTCAACTAGTCACTCAAAGAATCGTCAATTCACGACATTCGATATGTATCCGTCAACTTTGGCGGCGCTGGGAGTTAAAATTGACGGCGACCGATTAGGTCTGGGCACAAACTTATTTTCTGGAAAGAAAACCTTAGTCGAACAATACGGCGGAATTGAAAACTTAAATTCAGAACTTTCCAAACGTTCCGCTTATTACGAAAATAAGATTTTCACCAAATCTGGCAATTAGCCATTGTAGCCATTTGGATTATTGCTCTGCCAATTCCAAGCGTCGCGGCAAGCATCTTCAATTGTCAATTCTGCTCGCCAGCCTAATTCTTTTTCTGCCAATCCTGGGTCCGCATAACACGCCGTGATATCGCCCGCTCGGCGCGGAGTGACTTGATATGGAACATCACGACCAGACGCCTTCTCAAACGCCTTCACCAACTCCAAGACTGAAGTGCCACGACCGGTGCCTATATTATAGACTTTATATTCATCAGGACGACCCAAATTCTCCAGAGCCGCCACGTGAGCCTTTGCCAAATCAACCACGTGAATGTAATCACGCACACCAGTTCCATCCGGAGTATCGTAATCGTCGCCAAAAACACTCAAGTACTCTTGCTTACCAACAGCGACTTGTGACACAAACGGCAGAAGATTGTTCGGGATTCCTGAGGGATCTTCACCAATACGACCACTCGGATGAGCGCCGATTGGATTGAAATAACGAAGTGAGGTGAATTGCCATCCCTGATTTGTCGCTGAAATGTCGCGAAGCATTTGCTCAATCATCAACTTCGTCTGTCCATATGGATTCGTTGCAGATAGTGGCATGTCTTCGGTAATTGGCAATCGAGCTGGATCGCCATAAACTGTTGCCGAGCTGGAAAACACCAATTTCTTTACGCCAAATTCTTGCATCACGTCAAGCAAGACCAACGTGCTTTCGAGATTATTTTTATAGTAAAGAAGAGCCTTTTCAACCGACTCGCCAACCGCCTTCAACCCAGCAAAATGAATTACAGCATCAATTTTCTCAGACTTAAATAATTCTGATAATCGCTGATGATCACACAAATTGAATTCATAAAACGGTATTGATTGACCAGTGATTTCTTCAACTCGCCTCAGGCTCTCGACGGATGAATTTGATAAGTTATCGACCACCACTACGTTATGATTTGATGATAATAGTTCGATGATTGTGTGACTGCCGATATATCCAGCGCCACCAGTGACAAGAATATTCATACATTTAACATATCATAAAATGACTATTTATTTTATTAGCACTCTTGCACTGAGAGTGCTAATTTGCTATGATAGCTATATCAAATTTCACCATTCTGTCTTTTACTGGGGCGCAACAAATTAGGACTAAAAACCAAAAGGAGGATTTTATGCCACCAAACATGAATCAAGAAGAAACAACTAAACCGCTCGAGAAGTTCGGCACAGATATAACAGCGTTGGCGCGAGAAGGCAAACTCGATCCGGTGATCGGTCGAGATGAAGAAATTCGACGTACTATGCAGATTTTAAGTCGCCGCACTAAAAATAATCCCGTTCTCATCGGTGAGCCGGGAGTTGGTAAAACCGCAATTGTTGAGGCGTTGGCACAACGAATTGTAAAAGGCAACGTTCCTGCTTCACTGAAGGATAAGCGACTAATTTCTCTGGAAATTTCCAGTCTTCTGGCGGGCGCTAGTTTTCGTGGACAATTTGAGGATCGATTGAAAGCCGTTCTGAAAGAAGTAGAAGACGCGGCTGGTGAGATTATTCTTTTTGTCGATGAAATTCACACCATGGTTGGCGCTGGAAAAAGTGAAGGCAGTATGGACGCGGGTAATATGTTAAAGCCGGCGCTAGCTCGAGGAAAATTGCATATGATTGGCGCGACGACGCTCACTGAATATCGTCAATATGTCGAAAAAGATGCAGCCTTAGAACGAAGATTCCAGCCAGTTTACGTTGGCGAACCAAGTTTTGACGACACTGTCGCCATTTTGCGCGGATTGAAGGAAAAATACGAAATTCATCACGGAGTAAAAATCGCTGATGACGCAATCGTGGCAGCCGCCAGATTATCCACCAGATATTTGCCCGACCGATTCTTGCCAGACAAAGCAGTCGACTTGCTTGACGAAGCGACCAGCTCACTCAAAATGCAATTAGAAAGCGTGCCAATTGCGCTGGATCGATTGAACAATAGACGTTTGCAATTGGAAATCGAAGAAGCGGCACTGAAAAAGGACAAATCCGACCACGCCAATATTCGCAAAGATGAAATCAAAGAGCAAATTGCCGAAATTCGCGCAAAAGCCGAAGTAATTGATAAAAAATGGCAACACGAAAAAGACATTTTGCAAACCGTCAACACGACTACCGAAAAAATGGACAATCTGCGCTCACAATTGGAAATTGCTGAACGCGACGCAGACCTCGCCACCGCCAGCCGCATTAAATATGGCGATTTGCCGGAGCTGGAGAAAAAATTAGCAAGCGCCCGCGAGGAGCTAGCGGCAATTCCAACTCACGACCGATTACTCCGCGAAGAAGTTACGCCTGATGACATCGCTGGCGTGGTGGCGCGCTGGACCGGAATTCCAGTGGAGCGACTGATGGAAAGTGAATCTAGTAAATTGACCAAATTGGAAGAATCGATCAGCCGTCAAGTCATCGGACAAGATCGTGCCGTGGCAGCTGTAGCAAGTGCCATCCGCAGGTCGCGTGCTGGACTCGGCGACGTTAATCGACCGATTGGCTCATTCCTATTCCTCGGCCCTACTGGCGTAGGAAAAACAGAAGTCGCGCGCAGTTTATGTCGTGAATTATTCGACGACGAACACGCCATGATTCGAATTGACATGAGCGAATATATGGAACGCCACGCCGTAGCCAGATTGATCGGTTCGCCTCCAGGATATGTCGGTTACGATCAAGGCGGTCAATTGACGGAAGCCGTTAGACGACGCCCGTATAGCGTGGTTTTGCTTGACGAAATCGAAAAAGCGCACCCCGACGTATTTAACGTGCTATTACAAGTTTTGGACGACGGCCGATTGACAGATGGACAAGGACGAACGATTGACTTTAGCAACACCATTATCATCATGACCAGCAACGTCGGATCGCAAATGATTATGGACTACACGGGCGACGACATTAGTTCGCTCGATAATCAAATTTTAGAAACGCTTCGTGGTCATTTCCGCCCAGAATTCTTAAACCGAATTGACGACATCGTGATTTTTGATCGCATTCATCCTGAATCGATGCGTGCAATTGTTGACGTGCAATTAGAAAAAGTTGTTCGCCAAGTTAAGGATAGTCGCGACATAACGCTAGATTTTGACAATAGCGTTCGTGATATGTTGGCGCGGGACGGCTACGACCCAAGTTTCGGCGCTCGACCACTTAAGCGCTTGATTCAAAAACGCGCACTTGATCCTTTGGCACTCGAACTGATCGACGGACGAATTCACGACGGTGATACAGTAAAAGTTGCCGCCGTGAATGATCGAATTGCCTTTACGAATATCGTATAATAGGCGTATGGGTCGAATTCGCAGCAAGCAGGAATCTATCAAATCGGCGCTTTTAGGAATCGGCAGAATGCTTGGTTTACCGAAATATTTCCTAATAACAATTGTCGCGACCATCGCCTTCGCCGTGGTAATTTATTTCGCAATCAACGCCAATTTTTACGGACCGCTGATAATGTCGCGCTTACCAATCCTCGATAAAATCACGCTGCTCGGTTCGATGATTATAGACATCTTCAAACAAAGTTTCACTTCACCAAATGGCGCGCTACTTATGGTAGTGTCAATTCTTCAAGGTGTATCGATCGCCGCTGTAATTTTTACATCAAAGAATAATCGCGACAATGAAAAAACTGTATCTCGACAAGTCGGATTAAGCGGAATCGCATCAATTGCCGCAACAATCGGACTTGGCTGCGTCCCCTGCGGAACGTCACTGATCTTACCAATTGTAACCCTGTTTTTCTCAGGAGCTGCTGCCGCCACCGCCGCAAATATCGCCAGCACAATAGTCCTTTTGTTGGCTTTGCTGCTCAGTTTATTCTCGCTATATAAATCAGGTCAAATTATTTTTATGTACACAGAATTATCTAAACAGGAGAAAATATGAATCGACAAAAATCATCAGGCATAGCATTTATTTGGGTTCTTTCGGGAATTGTAATCGTGGGAATTGTAGCTTTGTTTATCTATGGAATTATCAATCGCCCGCCGAATCGTCACATTGGCAACAATAAACCGTGGAATGAAAAAATGTCACAAGGATCCGCCGACGCAAAAAACGTGTTCATTGATTATACTGACTATTTTTGTTCATTTTGTGCCGAAGTTGAAGCCGCAACCAGCACAGAATTCTTCAAAAATGACTATATTAAATCCGGCAAAGTTCGTTATGAGCATCGCGTAGTAACACTATTAAAAGAGATGACCAACAATACCGAAACTGGTGCTCACGCTGCGTTTTGTGCCGCCGACCAGGACAAATATTGGCAGTACACCCACGATATCGTCCCGCGCATTAAAAGCGATTACTTTGATAAAGGAATTGGTGTAAAAAACGTTGCCGTGCCGAAGAAAATCCCTGCTCTTCCGCTGGAATATTTCCTAACTTCCGCCAAAAATGTCGGCATGAATGAATCGCAATTTTCCGATTGTATGACCAAAAAACCGCACCAAAAAGAGATTGATAGCAACACACAAAAAGCCTTGTCGCTTGGCGTGAACGGCTTGCCATATATAGTTATTAACGACTATCAAACCAGCGGATTCGTCGGTGGAGAAAACGGGTTAAGAAGCATCCTTAAGGCTGGCGACGTTAAATAATTGTCACTATTTCAGTTGACTCATAAATCCACGCAGTTGAGATAAAGTCCGCTCTATTCTTTCATTAGTCCAATATTTATCTGGCGTGATATTATCATCGCCAGTTGATTCCTCTTTGTAGCGGCCGATAATCTTGCCGTTCTTGACAATCGATACATCAGGCACAAATATTCGAGGATTGCCATTTTTATCTTTTTCCAAATACGGCTCTAATTTCTTGACCAATTTTTGGTAAACTTCGTTGTTGCTAGCGCGAGCATCGCGAATATTCAAATAGTATATTTTATCAACGCCTTCAGCCCGAGCTGCCCGATCAACACGTTCGCTCAAATGCTGGCACCACGGACATTGCGGAAAGCCCAAGAAAACCACGCCGCTGCCGTTATCAAAGATATTAAGGATTTCTTTATCGCTGGCATAAACGAAGCGATTATTTGCCGCCACTCGCGGATATTCTGACTTGAATTTGGCGGCGTCGGACACGTTGGTAGACGGAGTCTTCGGCTGCTCGGCAGAATGCTGGCGGTTATACCACAGCCCAGCCACAGCGCCGCACAAAATGATTATGACGGAAATAATCGCAATAGGTTTTTTATTCATACCAAACCTCTTTTTCATAACGTCGTATCCCACTTCCGCGCGCGAATATGACTCATCACTAGCTCTTGCGCTTCTTCAAATGTCATAATTCCCCCTTCTGGTGTAGCTTCACTATAGCTAGTCTAATTATAATACAGCGTTAGCATTATGGAAAACAGTAAAAATCGCACAAAATAGAAAGGCATTTTTCCAAAACATAAAAGCTGTTTTCGAAAACAGAAAGAATGTTTTAAGCGACAGATACGGCTATTTGGTAAAAAAGCAAGCGAAAACGGGCAAACTACCGATATATTTTAATAAAACCGCCAGACGATTAGAGTTTTGCTCCCCATTTCCACCTGAAAAGCTTAATCACTAGACGGGCTTCTACTTGACTAGTCGCAATCGCTCAATCAACCAATCCCGCGGCAAAATCGATAAGAACCAGCCAGCGCGCGGCCCGGAATCTTTGCCAATGAGCACACGGTAGATGATGGTGAAGAGCTCCCGCGGCAGCAGCAAACCGCTCTCTTTGTAGGCGTAAATTGCTTGATGAAACCAGTTACCGTCAGCCCCAGCCGGCGCCTCGGCGATATCGTCAGCTAATCGCCTCAAGTATTCTTTTTGCTCTGGCGAGAACTCATCGGGATTTACCTCGTCCGTCAGACGAAACTTCAATGATTCGGGCGCCCACTTTTCCAGCCACCGACTGACATAGCCTAGTTCTGTGATGATCACTGCTTCTTCCTCGTCGACGATGCGGGCGTATTCCGAACTGCGCCGCAAAATCTCTACTGTTTTTACCATGTCGCACAGCGCCGCTTGGTATGAAATGACCAGATGCGAGAATGGAATTGAGCTGACCGCTGGCTGATCTAGCCCGTCAGTACACAAGAATAATAGCTGTTTATCAAGCTCATTTTGCGGATGCTGCTTCATCGCCGCGAAGTCGTCAACCAGGCACACCAGGCTATCGGTCTCGTCAAAATACAACCGCTTGGCTGGCGAATATCGAAGGATAAAGTAGCGCACTACCTCAGGCGGCAGCATATCAATAACGTCGTGTGCGTTCACGCCAGTACCCTTGCTGGCGCTCATCTTTTTCGTATCACCGGTGCGATTAATAAATTCATATGGCACTGGTACTGGTGCATCAATGTCATAAACCTCGCGAGCGATCCGCTTGCCGGTATCATACGAGCCACCCTTCGTCGCGTGGTCACGACCAAACGGCTCGATATCAATGCCGAGCAGCCACCACCGCCCCGGCCAATCCAACCGCCAGTCCAGCTTTACCTGCCCGTCATCGTACCGAACCGTGTGCTCCGAGTCATCATGGTTGCGATAGGTAATTGTTTTTGTATCGCTATCCATACTGATGAACCGGCGATTTTTTAGCCGATCATGCTCCATGATTTGAATTGGCGACCACTGATCATCCAGCTGCCGACCCGATACTTCCTGGATGGCCGACTTAGCTTTGTCAATGCGGCTCAGCGAGCGCTCGATGGCCGGCACAAAAAACCCGCTCCGATATTTATCGCTAGCATAGATTACGTCCATGGTGACGCCAATTTTATCAGCACTGTCGAGGAATGGCTTCAGGCAAAAATCCCCCCACGAATCGTACCGATCATCTGGTGATGGCACCATACAGAGCGGCATACCTAAATACTGCTCATAACTATCTGGCAAATTAACCGGCACTTTACGAAAGGCGTCGAGGTTGTCTGAAACGTGAACGTGGCGCGCCCGAATGCCTGCTTGCTTCAGCGCCCGCACCACGGCGTCAGCAATGACGATCTCGCGCAAATGCCCCACATGATACACCCCCGACGGTGACGCACCCGAGGAAACCAAAATCTCTTTATTAGTATCCTGAAAAGTATTTACTATATCATTAAGCCACTTCATGTGCTATATTATACACTAGTGAGCGATCATTCCGGTGATATCATAGACGTAGTCCCATTTTCTACCTATCATGAGAGTCAAAAAAGCAATTAAAGTATTTGAAAAGATTCGCGACTTACCCTACGGAACAAGTGGCAGTAATGAAGTGTGGTCGTGTTACCAAAAATGCGTACTCTTGAAACAAGAACTGCAGCACATCGGCATTACCAGTCAATTGCTAATTGGTGTTTTTGACTGGCAAGACCTGCAGATCCCCGAATACATCCTCAAAATTCGCCGCCAACAATATGAGAGGCATGTGATACTACGCGTGTTTATTGATGAATTTGCGTACGATGTCGACCCATCAATAGATATTGGACTTACACCAATGTTACCTATGGCTTGCTGGGATGGCAAGTCAAGCACAACAACCATGGCACCGCTGCGATATCTGCGCGTCTATCGGCCACATTCCTTACATGAGCGTATTTTATCACAACTACGACGTAAGATATTTCGAAGTAACCCCGAGAGTTTTTATACTGCAATCGACATATGGTTAGCGACCATACGAGTAAGTTGATATTTTTTATTTTAGTGTGCTATATAGCTTTTACTCAGAGCTGCAGAGGGTGAAAATCACCTTCTCTTTGAGTAGGCTTGAGAGGAACTACTACTTGTTTCTCGGATTGAAAGATCCGCATTCAGCTTGAGTTCGTTCGGCGGGCTATTTTCATTGATATTATATTATTCCCACCTAAATAATTTAATAGCCACGAGGTAAATCGCAAAACTCCAGGCTGCAATGAT
>UNSR01000006.1:0-10288 GCA_900557595.1 Candidatus Saccharimonadota bacterium
CTAATTGCCGATGATATTATTGCGATTACGGATAACGATATCAATGGCTATGAGTCGACTGGTCGTAAAATGGATGCGCCAAAAATTAGCTCTGCTGTAAAAAAAGAGCGCCGTGAAGCTTATCGCAATCAGAAAAATGGAGCTTCTCCGAAGTCTACCGTGAAGAATGACGCCGCCAAACCGCAGCCAAAAACTCATTCGGCGCCTGTTAATGTTGCGCCAGAAATTCCCGCTTCAAAGTTATTTGTGTATATTAAAGATCCGAATGACCATTCGCGGTTGGTGAAAATGAAGTCTGTTTGCGGCGAGAATGCTGGCACGACTGACGTGGTTTTGGTACTGGGCGAGAAAGAAAAATCAGCCATGCGCCTGCCGTTTAAGGTGGATGCTAATGACAATTTATTAAGCCAATTAAAAAACACTCTGGGTGAAGAGTGTGTAGTTCTAAAGTGATAGTTAGCCCGCTGACAGAGGTCTCAGCCGAGACCAAAAGTCTCAAGGCGAGCTAACTATCTGTCAGCGGGACTTATTGTCCCGCATTAACCTGTTGCGTTCTGCTGTACGTCCGTTGTGATTGACAGCGGCATATGTAATGGCGAGGGTGCAGTAGAACAATGATACCAGTATCTTGTGGTACTGCGGACGCAACGGAGCCTCTGCTACCATAAAGTAGGCAAAGAAAAACAACAGCCATGCGGCGGATGCGATAGCCGTCGTGTGCCATATGCGACTAACCCCGAAGGGGGCTTTGCCAGCGTACCACACAGCGTACATAGCAGTGGAGATTGTAAAGATGAAGAAAATGTCAAACATTTTCTTGAACCTCTCATGTAGGGGACTACTTTCTCTGGGGGATTCCAAAGAAAGCTCATACAAATATAACACATATGGTTAATAAAGTCAATAAGCAGACTTGAGGGATTTATTTATGTGTTGTTGAGATTATTTCATTCTCGGGAAAATCAGTCCGAACAGCGCAATTCCTGTTGCGACTGACACGTTGAATGATTCTTTTTGACCGAACATCGGGATTTCTACAGTGAAGTCGCAATTGTCCAAAAGTTCCGGCGTGATTCCGTGGACTTCCTCGCCAAGCAGTAGCGCAAATTTTTCAGGCGGCTGAAATTCTGGCAACATCACACTGTCTTTTGATTGCTCCAGCGCGACAATTGGCAAGTTTTTTGTTCGCTGATTCTCTTTAATCCAATCATTGATATCCTCGTAAAACTCAAATGGCACCAAACTTTCCGCGCCCAAAGCAGTTTTATGAATTTGGCTGGTGATTTTTTCGCGAATATGCGGCAGGCGAGGATCTTCAGATCGAATTTCTCCATCGACAAGCGCACAAGCAGGCGCCTTGCTACATAAACTCAATTCTGGATACGGCGTGTAGCCACTAAGAATAATCTTTTTTACGCCAAATCCTTCGGCCGTGCGGAAAATTGCCCCAACATTATGCGTTGAGCGAATATTGTGGACTAACAGAGTAATTTCTGGATTCATATTACTATTATATCACTCGTAAAACCGTAAGCTTTTTGGTATAATTTTCATATGGACGAAGATAAAATTCAGGCGCGACGCCGTGAGCAAGATGAGGAAGCGACTCGTCGTCGAGCGTCAATTTTAGGACTTCAATATCTTGACGGGCGGGAATTTGAAGAAACTTTACCTTTGCTTAAGGGTGTTTTAACGATAGAAGAGATGTATAAAGGCAGGTTGGTTCCGTTAGCCTTTAATGAGGAAGACCAATCTTATCGATTTGGCGTTACATCGCAAACTTCTGAGTCGTTGATGAAGAAAATGCAAAGCCAATATGTTGAAAACGGCAAGCGAATCTTCTTCTTCTTAATTTCTGGTTCGGCGTTTCGGTCAATTATGCTCAGATTTGATCCGCCAAAAAAAGTGATTTACGACAATATTGAAATTGCCAAAGAAGGTGATAGCGATACTCTGGCGCAGGTTACGCAGACTTTGGCTTCCGTGGGTACGAATGATGTGTTTAACTATTTGATTGACCAAGCGGATTTGTTGGGCGCGTCGGATATTCACATCGAAAATCAGCGCGAATCGATTCGAATTCGTATGCGTGTTGACGGAGCTTTGCATACGGTGGCGGAACTTGGCAGGGATAGGTATCGAGTGATTATGGCGACTTTGGCGTCGCGTGCGAATATTTCTACCGCTTCCAGAGAGCCTCAATCTGGGCATATGCAGCAGGAAATTCATAGAGATGGCGCATCGCATGTGCTGAATTTGCGCGTGGAAGCTGTGATGACGGTGTATGGCTTGGACTTGGTGCTTCGATTGTTCAATTTCGATGAGTCAATGTTAAATTTGGATCTCTTGAGCATTTCAAAGAAAGAGCGCAAGCAAATTGATGAAGTTGTTTCTCATCCGCGCGGGATGTTGTTGATGGTTAGTCCGACTGGTTCGGGAAAATCCACAACGTTATATAGCATTCTTAATGCTCTTAATACGCCAGACCGAAAGATTATCACACTGGAGGATCCTGTAGAAAATACGATTCCTGGGATTGCTCAGATTCCGATTGATACGACGAATGGACAGAGGTTTGCTGATGGTTTGCGTAGTGTTTTGCGTCTTGACCCAGATGTGGTGATGGTCGGTGAGATTCGCGACAATGAAACTGCGAAGACTGCGATTCAAGCTTCAATTACGGGGCACTTGGTGCTGTCCAGCTTTCACGCTAATTCAACTGCGGCGGCGTTTAGTCGTATGATCGATATGATTGGGCAAAATCCGATTTTTAGCTCGGCGGTTCGGCTGGTGATTGCCCAGCGACTGGTGAGGAGATTGTGGGATGATAGCAAGGAAGAATATGAGCCAGATGAGGCGACTCGTAAGTGGGTAAAAGAAGTTTTGAAGGATTTGCCAGAGAATGTTGATTGCCCAGATTTGGATACGTTTAAGCTTTGGCGTGCGGTGCCAACGGACGACGTTCCGTTTGGCTATAAGGGGCGAATTCCAGTAATGGAGCAACTGGTCGTGAGCGAGAATATTCAGAAATTCTTGCGCGGCGATGTTGAGGATGTTCATACGGAAGCGATTGAAAAGGCTGCAAAAGAAGATGGTATGGTGACGTTGCTTCAGGCTGGCGTGTTGGCGGCTCTTCGTGGCGAAACAACACTAGAAGAAGTTAACAGAGTAATATAATTGACTTTATAGCCATAAACTGATAAAATATCAGTTTATGAGCGAAATTCCGGAACACTCTTATTACGATAGTGAACCTTCAGAGTCTGAGAAAGACTCTGTCTGTGAAATTTTCGATACTGTTATCAATTTCCTTGAATATATATATGAAGATGTTCCTAAAGACTCATCTATGTTTAAGGATTTGGTTGAGAAATATAAGCCTGTAATCGATACTCTTAAGCAGGCTAGGGATGTGTACGATCAGTCTCCCGAGTATTTGGATGTTCGCTACGATTTTGATGAAGTGAGTTCTCGATTGAAAGAAGAGTTTAATAAGGAATATAAAACCTCGCTCGATGCTTTTATATCGTTGTTAGATAAATTTTTTCCCGCTAAAATAGCGGAAGTTAATGTTCCGAAGTATTGCAATCTTGAAGGGTATAAAATTCCTACAGTAAAGAAATTTCAGAGGAATAACAATCTCAGACCAGATGCTGCCGACTCTGAGTATATACAACTCACATTAGAAACTAAGCGGTCTGTGATTGATAGGATTTATGAAAAAGACAGCGCTTCTTCGTCTGTAGAATTTGGAATAAGTCGACCCGAATATGATCCAGCTCGCGAAAAGACGCATCACTTGGTCGAATTATTGACAAATTTTTCAATGCTTAAAGGTGACGAGTTTGATGCAATGCTCGAGAGCAATGTTGATGTGCGCATGGAACGTATTGAAGCCTTCTTTAATTATGAAAGAGACCTGGAGTTGGCGAAAACCATACTCGACTGCGCAGGCGGGGTGAGAGATTTGGACGAGGGGTTGTTGGCTCGTGAATATACGGAAATTGTATTCGAGGAAAATTGTCCGAATGCACAGACTCTTGCCAAATCCGTGGTGGAAGAAAAAATGAAGTCAATTTTAGAAGGCGAGCTAAAGGTTCTTTCTGAAAAATTCAGAACCTACGAAGCCGCGGGTGAAATTGCGAGTAAGTCTTTAAGAAAAGTCGCTAAGAGAAAAAGGTCAAATAAGCCGAAGCTGGCAACTGAAGAAAGCAGTTCTCAGTTGGTAGAAATTGGATTGAAGGCGGGAGATACTGTGATACTTGATAGCGAGACGTTTCCGTGGTTTAGGGAAGATTCTATTGTGAATGTACTGCATATTGAGCGTGGTGGTGACGGTACTGTGGTTGCAGTAGTTGACGCGCGCACTGAAGAGGCTAAAAAGGTCGAGCATAAAATGACTGGATACGAAAACGACGAGAAGAAGCGGGACATTCTACCTATTATTAAGGATAAATTAACTATGGCTGCTAAATGTGTAGCAACTTCAGAAGATAAGTCTGTCGGTTTGCCAATTGGCTTAAATAACAGATTAAAAGAGCTTTATCCGTTTATAATTTACGCTTGGAAAGACCAAACTCATAACGCCAAGAGGGTTTATATGTCAAAAGTCAGCGTTGAGGATATGCCCGATGAAAGTGAGACTAAAAAATCTCTTCAGGAAGCTGGAGCGACTGAAGTAGTGCTATTTTTGGGAGCTTGTGACAAACAGAACCAGGAGTCGTTAGTGGCTCTATTCATAGATGGAGACTCTCGTGATGCGGCTAAGTACGGTGCTGGCGCTTAGGCTTATCTAATGACATTCGCAATAGCTTCAACAACACCCTCGTCAAATGCAGTTGGGACGACTTTATCGACAGTTGGATTTTCAACCAAGTTAGCTAGTGCTTCAGCAGCCGCCAATTTGTGCTGATCGGTGATTTTCTTAACTCCGTGATCTAATGCGCCGCGGAAGATTCCAGGGAAGGCCAGAGAATTGTTGACCTGGTTTGGAAAGTCGCTACGACCTGTACCGATGATTGCGACGCCGGCTTGCTCGGCGACATCTGGCATAATCTCTGGAACAGGATTTGCTAGTGCGAATACGATTGGATCTTTCGCCATTTTTTGGACTAATTCTGGAGTGAGAAGTCCTGCGCGCGATACGCCGATGAATACGTCTGCGTCGGTGATGGCGTCTTCAATTGAGCCAGATTGCGATGCATCGACGTATTCCAATAGCGCGGTTTTTTCAGCGTTCAAATCTGTGCGTGATTTTCCGACAATTCCTCGGCTATCCACCGCTACGATGTTTTTTGCTCCGTAAAGATTTAACAATTTGATGATTGCTGTGCCAGCTGCGCCCGCGCCGACAACTACGAATTTGCAATCCGCCAGGTTTCGTCCT
Organism: Candidatus Saccharimonadota bacterium; assembly: GCA_900557595.1. Lineage (GTDB taxonomy): Bacteria > Patescibacteriota > Saccharimonadia > Saccharimonadales > Saccharimonadaceae > Nanosynbacter. The sequence continues at coordinate 5,387 of UNSR01000006.1, forward strand.
GTCAATTTAGCGGAGTTAATTAAGCCCGCCAATACAACGACAGCTGTGCCGTGTTGGTCGTCGTGGAAGACCGGAATATCTAATTCTGCTTTCAATCGCTCTTCAATCTCAAAACATTTTGGTGCGGCAATGTCTTCGAGGTTGATGGCTCCGAAACTTGGCGCAATAGCTTTAACAGTGGCAATAATTTCTTCTGGCTCGTGGACGTCTAACACAATTGGCACGGCGTCGACATCGGCAAAATACTTAAATAGCAAAGCTTTTCCTTCCATGACTGGCATGGCGGCTTTTGGCCCCAAATTACCTAAGCCCAAAATTGCTGAGCCGTCTGAGATTACGGCGACTAGATTGTTTGTCCAAGTGTATTTTGGTAAATCGGCTGGATTTTCGGCAATTGCTTGGCTGACTGCGCCGACGCCAGGGCTGTAATAAGCGCTAAGCTTGTCGCGATTAAGCTCCTCTTTATCTCTGAGACTAGTCGTAATTTTACCTTTGTATTTTTCGTGTAGTTCGAGTGCTAATTTATTGTAATCCATAACTATATTATACTCCAATTTTATTTAATTGATATTTCTTCAGATTTGTGTTATTATCTTATGTAATTGTACGAGAGTTAAATATTCGAGCCTTGTTTGATATGGAGCCGCAGAGGTACAACTGCGTGGCCAGTCGGAGCGAGTTCGGAAGATAGGAAAAAATTATGAGTTTTGAGTTAATCAACAAAATCAACCAAGCACAAAAAAAGCAAGCAGTTGTCGATGCTCGCAGTGGTGACACAGTTCGCGTTTACCAGAAAATTAAGGAAGGCAACAAAGAGCGTATTCAGATGTTCGAGGGCGTTGTTATCCGCACCGATAATAAAAAGTCACACACATCACGAATTACGGTTCGAAAGATTGCTTCAGGTGTTGGCGTTGAAAAGTCATTTTTGATGCACAGTCCACTGATTGAGAAGATTGAGATTGTTCGTCGTGCTAAGGTTCGTCGCAAGTTCTTAAGCTTCCTTCGCCAGCGTAGCGGTAAGTCAGCTCGCTTGACGGCTAAGAATTTCGATCGCGCTGCTGTTAATGACATTCATGATGTTAAGGCAGAAGCGGAAGCTGAACGCTTGAAGGAAGAAGCTGCTCAGGCTGCTGCTGCAAAACAAGCTGAAAAAGATGCCGCTCAGGCTGAACTTGACGCTAAGGCTGCTGAAGTTGCAGCTCGCCATAAAGACGCGTAATTGTCAATTGGTTAATCATTAAAAACCGTCTCTTAATCTGAGGCGGTTTTCGCATGTTATAATCTCAATATGGCAATATTTCATTATATATCCGTCCTTGTTCCGACGACTTTGGCTGTGGCGGCTCCTTACGTTTTGAGAAGAAGTGGCTTTGATAATGAGAAAAAATATCGCTGGATACTTTACGTAGCGTGTTTGCTGTTTTTCATATCTTGGTATTTGCCATCGCCGTTAATTGACGGGCAGGACACTAGTTTTACGACGCACTTTGTGGGCGGTGGGCTATTTACGGGTCTATTCTGGGCGTATTTGGTTTCGTCGATGAAATGGCGGGCGCATTGGCTGGTGATGGCGTTTTCAGTATTTGCTTTAGTCTCGGCGCTGGGTTGTATTAATGAGTTGGCGGAATTATTTATGGTCAAGGTGGGCTTGGCGAGCATAAAATTGGACGACACAAATTGGGATATTTTGGCGAATACGTTAGGCGCGGCAACAATTTGGATTGGCTGGATTATTGCGGATTTTATAACGAAAAAGGGAAGATTGTTAGGTGATTCTGGGGATTGACGAAGTCGGGCGCGGCGCGTGGGCTGGACCGTTGGTGATTGGCGCGGTGGTTTTGGGTGGCGCTGAAATTGAAGGGCTTGATGATAGTAAAAAATTGACCAAAAAACGACGTGAATTGCTTGACGAGGAAATTCGCGAGCAAGCGTCGGCTTGGGCGCTGGGTTGGGTTTCTGCTGAGGAGCTGGATGAAGTAGGAATGAGCACGGCGCTTAAGTTGGCAACGCGGCGTGCAGTTAAAGAAATCCAAGCGAAATGTCGGAAAAGCGGCTCGAAGTTTGATGAGATTATTATCGATGGGACGGTCAATTTTTTGGCGGGTACACCGCTAGAAAAGTACGTAACAATTATAGCGAAAGCCGATGGTCTGATTCCGAGTGTTTCGGCGGCGTCGATTATTGCTAAGGTGGCTCGCGATAAATTTATGGCGAAGCAGGATAATATTTATCCGGGATATGATTTTTCTTCACACGTTGGTTATGGTGTGGCGAAGCATCGAGCGGCTATTGATAATCTGGGTGTAACTCCGCTACATCGGCTGAGTTTTGCACCGTTGGCTAAATATGCTAATGTTGAGGCGAATTCGCAGAATGTATCTGATGACGGAAAGTCTAAAAACCAGCAAAAAGACACGACGCGTCAAATTGGCGATAAAGGTGAGCAGGCGGCGGCGGATTGGTTGGTGGCTGATGGTCATGAGATTATAGAGCGGAATTGGCGAACACGATATTGTGAAATTGATATTGTTAGTAAAAAAGACAATGTTTTATATTTTACAGAGGTCAAATATCGTAAAAATGACAATTTTGGCGACGGCTTGGCGGCGATTACAAATAAAAAACAGCAACAAATGCGTTTTGCTGCTGAAATATTCATTGCCAAAAATACGCAGTATGAAAGCTACGATATGCAAATGCTGGCAATTTCTGTTGATGGAAATCCGCCCGTAGTCGAGGAGTGCGTAGTACTAGATTAGGGTATAAAAAACAGCCCCAGGTGGGACTTAATAATTTCAAGGAATAGCGACAAGCAGATGAAGATATAAGATTAGATGCCGGGTGCGACATCAGTTCGATATCGCCGTCCGCTTATCGCTACCCGTCAGGAGACTTGCTTAGAACAGCTTGTATTCTACCCCTCCGACAAGCCTAAAGCTCCCATTTTTGTCTGTTCCAGCGCAGGCTTCATATAGGTCGGAGAAAGAGGCGACGAGTATAGACTTGTCGCCAACTATTGCGTGGATCTTATGTCCATGAATAAGCGTCTCCTTGTTGGCGTGCCAAGGCATGCTGTCGGGTCTGTAGGCCTTGACGTCTCCTTTCTGAGTGCAGAGGGTCGTTTTGCCATGGCTGACGATGATTCCTTCGCCAATTATCACCACCTCTCCCATGTCGTCGAAGAGGTGGATTGTTCCTCTTGAAACTAGGATCAATTTATCACCCATTTTCAATTGGACGTCCGATCCCTTGACTTTTATGTACGATCCGTCAGGGTTGATAACCATCTCTCCCTTCAGCGCGAAGAGGCGATCATCTCCTATCTTGATGTCAAGATCTTCTCCGCCTCTGACGTAAAAGCGACCCTCATCGGCAGCCTGGATTAAACCCCTAGAGCCTTCAATGCTGACAAGATTTCCATCTTTCAGTGTGAATGTTGTAGGCCTCTCTTCCTTGGAGGTCATTTTCTTTCCCTTCTCTTTCTCGCAGCGACTGTCGCCATCTTTGCCTTTCAACAAAGAACTTCATACGGCCATCTAGCCAGCATGAAACGAGATTTCAATTGTCAATTAATTTTCTATCAACAACCAAAACCTCGCTTCATGCTTAAGTTTCGTCTTATAATCTTACATCTGCTTGTCAAAGTGCGCTTTCGGACAAAACGATTGTTCTGTCAACAAAAGCTGTGTCTATTTATACCACTAATAGAATAAAATGTCAATAGATTTTGTCAAAAATGTGGCATAATATATCACAGTGTTGTTTGCAAAGCAGAGAGCACGTCCGCCTTAGCTCGCTCAATCAACTCAACTCGCGCGGATATTTCGGTAATTCCCAGCTTAATCGTTCTGGTGAGGGCTGTAATATCCATCATCGGTTCAAAGAATTGTCGGAAATCGTCAAGCTCATTAGGCGTTAGCAGTGCCGTAGCTGCATAGCGAATGAAATCATCATAGCTTTTATCTTCGCCAAACGTACCTTCGACCCACGTCCAGTTTTCCTTTAGCCAATTCCAAGCAATCTGGCGATTTTCCCGCGTCCGAATCAAATACACAAACCAACGGCTGGCGTCTTGCGGGCGGATAATATTGGAATCTTTAATATTGGCAAGGATTTTTTCTGCCGTTTCAGGGTTTTTGGTAGAAGTTAGTCCAATTGCAATATCATTCTGCAGGTCATTTGACGGCGTGTTTTTATATGCAGCAAAGAGATTTTCAATCATCTCTGGCGTCTCGAAATGCCTCACGTTTGCGCTGATAATTAAAGCTCGAATTTCTGTCGGTAAGTCTTCCAATTTATTATTGTCAAAACGCGTTTTTGCCTCGTTCAAAACTTCTTTATCTTCGCTATACATCATCAAACTCAGAGCCGCGGTGCGTCGTTCGCGGTCGTCGTCCGATTCTCCAGCTTTTTCATCCCAGCCAAGCTCTTCAAATGTGGCGCGTGCAAATTCTCCAGAAATTTTCTTTAATGAATTTCTGGCGGCGTCATTATCGTCGACGAATTTTCGTAATTCCGTCAAGGCGCCAGCCGCCATACCGAAGACCTTTTCGTTGGTTTCGGTTTTTAGCGATAATGCCAATGGAAGTAGTGATGCCGAATTTTCAAATCCAGCGCGGGCAAGTATTGTCGCGTCTTGTAAGATACAAATCTTATCCAAGGTTGGCAATTCTGTAATGTTCTTCAATAAATATTCGCGAGTGGATTCGTCATATTTGGTGACGAAGTGGGCGCTTAAGCCGCAGTTTAATTGTAATGGCTTTTCAATGGAAACGGTGGTTTCTTTTTGATCCAAGATTTTTACGTCAAGCGGTTGGTTTGCGAATAACGGAATCGGCCATAACGCGTCAGATGGTTGGTGCTTGCCGATGAAGAATCGTTCCTGACTTAAAATCGCCG
>UNSR01000007.1:0-8934 GCA_900557595.1 Candidatus Saccharimonadota bacterium
CGTCCGCAAAGTTTTGCTGAGTATGTTGGTCAGGAGAGATTAAAACGTAATTTGCGTTTGGCGATTGATGCGGCTAAAAAGCGCGGCGAACCGTTGGACCACGTATTATTATATGGTCCGCCGGGGCTTGGCAAAACAACTATGGCGACGGTGATTGCTAATGAAATGGGTACGAATCTGCGAATTACTAGTGGTCCGGCTATTGAAAAAGCGGGCGATTTGGCGTCGATTCTGACTAATTTGTCGGATGGCGATATTCTGTTTATCGATGAGATTCATCGGTTGGGGCGATCAGTGGAGGAAATTTTGTACTCTGCAATGGAAGATTTTAAGCTTGATATTGTGATTGGAAAAGGTCCGGCAGCGCGATCAATTCGATTGGATTTGCCGCGGTTTACAGTGATTGGCGCGACGACGCGCACTGGAAGTTTGGCGGCACCTTTGCGTGATAGGTTCGGGCATATTTATCGTTTGGAATTTTACACGCCAGAGGATATTGCGAAAATTGTGACGCGTAGTGCGAAGATTTTGGAGTCGTCAATTCGAAGTGAAGCGGCGGATCTATTGTCGACGCGGGCGCGCTTGACGCCACGTATTGCCAATAGACTTCTTAAGCGCGTCCGTGACTACGCTGACGTTAATGGCGACGGAATAATTGATGTAAAAACTACAACCAACGCTTTGGAAATGCTGGAAGTGGATGAGTTGGGCTTGGATCCGGCTGATCGTAATTTATTGCAGTCGATTCTGGAAAATTATGGCGATAATCCTGTTGGTCTAACAACAATTGCGGCGCTGACTGGTGACGAGGCGACAACAATTGAGGATTTTTATGAACCATATTTGCTGCAAATTGGTTTTATTGAGCGCACACCGCGTGGTCGTCGAGTGACGATTAAGGCAAAGCGGCATTTGGGAAAATAGTTATCGTATTCTTCGGCTTTTTGTGTTTTAATAAAACTAAGCAAACTTAACTAGGAGCCGCCATGGGCAAAAAACAAGCAACGACATCACTGGTTAAGAACTCTAAAGCTAGGCGCTGGCTACGACGATTTATAATTTTGGTGGGAATTTTGGCTGGTTTGTGGCTGGTCAATTTTTTAACTTGGCTGCCAGCGTATATAGAAGTGTGGAATATGGCACGAGATCCAATGGCTGAAAAGGGCGTTTTGGGCTTAAAGCTGAAATCGTCACGCGAGAGACATCGCATACCTACAGAGCGCGGATTTTTAAAAAAGAGCACATCTCTATCAGTTGATAGATATTATGAGATGCCCCAGAATGAGTCGGTGAGTGATTTGTTAAATAGGCTACGACGATACGCTGAAGATTCTGGCTGGAAGCTAGACAAAGAGAGGTCTGGGGAGGAATATTTTGTAGGATATAAAGATATAGAGGGTAGGGAATACTCTCTCTGGGTTAGCGTTATACTAAACGATAAGTATAACAATGGTGTTCATATAAGTGTTGAGGGCTTGGGTGATTAATATGAAAATTAGAGTTATTATATTATCTTTCTTTGTAGCTATTATTTCTGGCCTTTTTATACAACAGTCGGCACAAGGCGAGGTTGTTCCTTATAATTACGCAGGAAAGAAACTTACGATTACATTATTAGGCGATTCTTATTCGGCCGGAAATGGCGCTGATGGGTATGAATATGGTCCTGCTGTCTGTCATCGCAACAGTAATAACTGGGCGGAAATGTATAAAAGATGGCTAAGCAATAACGGGCTGTCAGTAACGCTTATAAATCACGCTTGTTCTGGAGCTAAAATTAATGCCTTCTTGAAGGATAAGAATGCGGGTAGTGTTGTAAAAACGATTAGTGATGATCCGGGCAAGCTAGCGACGAATGAACAGATTATTAAATATGCAGAAGACAGGGATATTTGCAATATTAAACCGAATAACGACTTAAAAGTTGCTTATAGGATCATAAGTAGTACGATTGGCTCTAAGCGCGGAAAAAAACAGAAAAGAGTCAATATAAGATGTAATTATACGATTCGACGACAACTTGATAATGTGGATCGCAGCACGGATATGGTAATGATGACGATTGGTGGAAATGATTTGGATTTTGACGGCATTGTTAAGTCTTGTTTTGCCGCTGTAATAAGATCTGCTTCAGATTGCAAAACAAAGATAAATGACGCAAGAAATAATATGGGAGATTTAGAGCTAAATCTTAGAGGTATTTTATCATCGCTTAATTCTCGTTTACGTCCAGACGCGAAAATAGTCCTTTTAGGATGCCCGCTACTAGCACTTGATAATGGCGAGAAGCTATCCGATTTTTCGGTTGCTAGCGAAGTGCGTAAGTTAGGGCTGGAAGGTAATTTACGCCAGAAAAAGGTGGTTGAAGAATATAATAAAAGCCTCGGTAAAGAGAAAGTGATTTTTATTGATAGTTTGCCAAAGCGGTTTTCTGGACATGAGCCAGACGCTTCAATATTTAAGAGGAATCACGATCGTTGGATTCATGAATTCCTTGAGCCAAATGCATTCAATATGAGCTCGTGGTATCATCCAAACTTCTTTGGGCATAGCAATTATATGTCAGCACTTCGCGAAAAAGTACCACTGCCTAATTTGGTGAAACCAATAACGAAAACGAATGGCGATATTGATATTGTATTTGTTATTGACACGACCGGTTCGATGGGTAGTTCAATTAATGCTGTTAGAAATAACATTCGAAATATAGTTGAGTCGATCAGTTCGAAAACGAAGAGTGCTAGATTTGCACTGGTTACTTATCAAGATCATCCGTGTTGTGGCGGAAGCTCGGGAGACTATCCGTCCAAAATTGAGACAGATTTTACGAGTAGTGCCGAGGTGTTTAATAAGGCTGTCAATTCTATTCAACTCGGTAATGGCGGCGATGATGAAGAATCTGTTTATTCTGGCATTAAGGCGGGGCTGAATCTACAGTGGCGAGCGGGAGTAAAAAAGATTATGATTGTGATTGGTGACGCTCCAGCTAAGAATCCAGAACCAGTTACTGAGCTAACCGAACAATCTATCGTTGATGCTGCTTATGCTGTTGATCCAGCTCAAATATATATTATTGATACTTCTGGACATGATGCGATGGCACCTGTGATGTCTTTGGCTGAAAGAACGGGCGGCGCATATTTACAAGCTGACGATAATGATAAGCTCGTTGATCAAGTTAATGCGTCGGTTGAAAATGTGACGAATAAACCGAATGCTTGGATAAATCGTCAATATGTGGCGAAAATTGGCGACACATTAGAATTGGATGGCGCTGGTTCTTATTCGGCAAATGGTAAGATCGTAAAATATGAATGGGATGTCGATCAAGACGGCGTGTATGACGTGACGACGGATAAGCCCTTTGTTAATTATACGTTTACTAAGGAATTTTCTGGGCTGTTAACGCTTAGGGTGACTGATAGTTCTGGATTAATGAACGTAGCGACGACGACTTTGACGGTTAGTGATGACGGCGATGAACATGAACGGGAATTTGATAATTGTCCAGATGTGGCTAATCCAGATCAAGCTGATTATGACAAGGATGGAATTGGTGACGCTTGTGATTCTGATCCAGGATATTTGGAGGAATATGGCTATTATCAGATGTTAGAGTATGAAAAGAATCAAGCAAAGAAAGATGATAGTAAAAAAGAAAATACAAATCGTAAACCTGTTGACGTGTCTTCGAGTAATAAAGTAAACGACGGTGATAACAAGGAAATAGCTACCATAGATTCTGGCGGTAAAGACGTAAAACTTCAGGAAAATAGTAGCGTTAATGAGATGGAGTCGGGGGAAACTCAGAAGAAATCCGAGGATAATAATGAAGACAACAGGGGCGGATCGTCGTGGCTTGGTGCTGCTGCAGCTGTTGGAATGGTTGCAATCAGTGCAGCAATAATAGCTATAAAAGTTTATCGCCAAAAAACAAGATTATCTTAAGTTCTGTCGTGTTATAATATAGGCATGAATCCACAAACATCCTCGTCAGAAGATTTAACGCAGCCTGTTGCGTATGATGCTGATGGTCGACCACTGTACCATCATCCGCCACAGACTGGTCGTCCAGCTCCGGTTGTGGCGCAGGCGAATTCTTACGTGACGGCAAGGCCGGAAATTATTGATGGGGAGAATTTTGATCCGCGATTGCGTAGTCAATATGCTAATGAACCGCAAGTCGTACATGTTGCGCGAGATATTGACCCGAAGCCGTTTACTATTAGCGATGACTTGAAGCAAAAGCATGAAAAATCAGTTCAGCAATACCCGAATCTCAATTTGAGCGAAGGCGAATATATTATTTTGGATATTAAACGCCATCCAATTGGCATGCTAATCCCGACGGGAATCTCGGTTTTCTTGGTGGTGATGATTATGGTGTTTGTGATGTTTTATCCATCAATTGCTCGTGACGCAATTATCTCGCCGATGCCTTCGCTGACCGATGTGTTTGGCGTGGCAATGTTGCTTATTGGGATAGTGGCGCTTGGCGGTGCGGTGTCTTTGTGGATATATTTGCAGAATCATTTTTACATGACCAACGAAAGTGTAATTCAGGAAATCCAGGGTAGCTTATTTTATAGGCATGAGCAAACGGTGAGCTTAGGCAGTATTGAAGATGCAAGCTTCCTCCAATCTGGAATTATTCAGACTCTTTTCAATTACGGCACGATTCGTCTCAGCACCGAGGGTGAAGAAACGACATATATATTCCATTTTGTGGCAAATCCACGCAAGCAAATTGCGATAATCAATAATGCCATTGAAGACTTTAAGAATGGCCGTCCCGTTTGTGATGATTAGCTAATTATTTGTGGCGACTTTCTTTTACGTAGTCGTCTTCATCGACAAGCGTCGCAACGAGTTTATATGACTTACACTTTCCGTCATTGCAATTTGAAGATTCATAGCGGTAACTGCTGTCTTTTTCGCCAATTTTCTTACCTTGCGGATCTTTTAACAACGCGGGATCCATAGTCGGAAGTGTGCCTTCTTCTAACTTCTCTGGGTAATAGCCATTTTTAACGTAAAAACCTTCTTCCAGACTATAATGCATGGCGTTAATCGCGGTGCGTTTTTTGGCGTTGTTTGATTCGTTGGTCAATTTTGTATATTGTGAGAAACCTAAGATTGCGATGATAATCAAGAAAGTTGCTACAACCAAAAGTTCAATAATAGTGAAACCGTTTCGCTTATTCATGAATGTAATTATAGCAAATCTTGCGACAAATCGGTATAATAAAGGAAATAACTAAGGAGGGAATGCTATGGCAAAATCAGACAGTAAAACAGTAAATCCAGAAAAGTCAAGTCAGGCATCGGATAAAAAAGTTGATGAAGGTAAGCTTAAGGCGCTTGGTTTAGCGATGGATCAAATCACCAAGCAATTTGGTGACGGATCAATTATGAAATTGGGCGAGGCTCATAAAGTCGATGTTGAAGTAATTCCTTCTGGTGCTTTGAGTTTGGATTTGGCTCTTGGTGGCGGATATCCAAAAGGTCGTATCATAGAAATCTATGGTCCAGAAAGTTCAGGTAAGACAACATTAACGCTTCACGCTATTGCAGAAATTCAGAAGCAGGGTGGAACGGCGGCGTTTATTGATGCTGAGCATGCCCTTGATCCAGCATACGCCAAGCGTCTGGGTGTGGACACGGAAAATTTGTTGGTTTCTCAGCCAGATAACGGCGAGCAAGCATTGGAAATTACGGAGACGTTGGTTCGTTCGAACGCGGTGGATTTGGTGATAGTCGACTCGGTGGCTGCCTTGACACCACAGGCTGAAATTGATGGCGATATGGGTGATTCTCACATGGGTCTTCAGGCTCGATTAATGAGCCAGGCTCTACGTAAATTGACGGGAATTATCAATAAGTCAAAAGCCACGGTGATCTTTATCAATCAGATTCGTATGAAAATTGGCGTGATGTTTGGTAATCCTGAAACGACAACTGGCGGTAATGCGTTGAAGTTTTATGCGTCGCAGCGAATTGACATTCGTCGAATTGGTCAGATCAAAGTTGGCGATGATATTATTGGTAACCGCACGAAAATTAAGGTCGTGAAGAATAAGATTGCACCGCCGTTCCGTGTGGCTGAATTTGACATTATGTACAACGAGGGAATTAGTAAAACTGGCGATATTTTGGACTTGGCGGCAACACACGGTATAGTTGAAAAGTCGGGTGCGTTTTATAAATATAACGGCGAAACGATTGGTCAGGGGCGCGATAAAACGAAGACTTATTTGAAGGAAAATCCTGAGGTTCTGGCGGAAATTGATCAGAAAGTGCGTGATAAAGTGAAGGAGGAGGAAAAGTAATGCGAGCAGTAGAGTCCAGATATTCAGCCGAACACCACATGGCGTCAGTTAATCTTATTTTTGATGATGAGCAGACCGCTTACCTTCGAGAGCTGTCGGAAAAAATGAACCTTGATTTCGGTGAGTTTATTCCACGCGCAACGCTAATCAATGTAACTGAGCAGGATATACCGCGTCTCAAGTTAGCTGCCGCCGCGTTGCCGTCCCTAGATAAACTGGTACTTGACGGTGTCAACTTCTTGCCAGATGAAGCCGGTAACTGTGTTTGGGTTGAATTGCGCGTACAGAAAACCTCCTGGATGGTTGAAGTGCGTCGGAAGTTGCTTGAAATGCTGGATGATATTCATCCGGGGCTGGATATCGATGGATTCCGTCCACACATTACGATTGGGTGTGTCGAGGCTGGTACGCTTGGCGATGTCGATATGAGCGCCATTCCGCGCCAACTGCCGGTTATTACTAAGCCGCGTGCTGCTGCTTGCTATAACGGCATGCATGGCAAAGTGGTTGAGGTGGTCGAATAGTCCACTAGTAGCTAGCGCATAGTTTTGGCGCTATAATAGATTTATGAAAATCACTGATATTTCTCTTCAGACTCGTGATAAAAATCGTGTCAATGTAAGTGTTGACGGGAAATATCGTTTTAGCTTGGACGTATTTCAGGTCGGCGAGCTAGGCATTAAGATTGGTCGCGAATATACGGAAGAGGAAATTTCGAAATTAGAAGACGATAGTCAATTTGGCAAGTTGTATGCTAGATCTATAGAATATTGCTTAATGCGTCCGCGAGCCATCAAAGAAGTGCGCGATTACCTGCGTCGGAAAACGTTAGCGACTCGCCGATGTTCAGCGAAAACTGGAAAAATTATTGAACGTCCCGGAGTGAAGCCGGAGATTACTGAGCGCGTCTTGGGTCGTCTTATTGAGAAAAAATATTTGGACGATGAAAAATTTGCTCGATTCTGGTTCGAGCAGCGGTTCATGAAAAAAGGCGCTAGTATTCGTCGTTTGAAGTTGGAGTTGGCGCAAAAGGGAATTGATAATGCAACGATTGAGTCGTTAGTTAAAGAGAATATTCGCTCCGATGACGAGGAATTGCGGAAGGTCATTGCTAAAAAACGTTACCGATATAGTGACCAGCAGAAGTTCATGCAATATTTGGCTAGGCAGGGTTTTTCTTACGACGACATTAAGAAGGCTCTTGAGAACCCAAAAGATTAATCAACTTTTGTAGATTCTGGTTGTGGACGAGGCTGCTTACGGAATGGATTTTCGTATGAATTTATCTGCGGAATAGGTGCTTTTTCGGCTATGTGAGAGATGGTTGCTGATTTTACAACAATTTTATCGTCGGTTACTCTTATAATCTGAGAACGATGAATAAGTAGCTCTGTGTCGCCAAAACTTTTCAAGAATGGTCGCCGAATTCGGAGTTGTTGTATAATAAAATTCCCAGCCGCCAGTGTGTATCCGATAACTTTTCCGATTTTCTTATTTTTTTCATCAATAACCAACTTGTCTTTTAATATAAAATTGATTTCATAAATTTCTTTTATAGTAATCACGTCATCAATGCCAATGATCTCATCGGTTGAATCAATAATCATACCGAGTGGTCCGATTTCTCTGACGTCATCGATGCGAAGTAAACTAGGGTGTTGGTCTAGAAGTCGTCCTTCAAGTTCATATGCGATTATAGACAAATTCTTCGGATTGATAATTTCCCGCGATGTTCGCGCCAGTTCGGAGCCCGTCTGAAGACTCATGACGGGAATATCAAGGAAGCGATCTGCGGATATAAGCATAACTATATTATAAACGGTTGTGTTCTATTCGGCAAATGGATTGGAGCGGCCAGCCGGCAGACTAAATGAGTCATTTGCTGAGGTTGAAGGGCGAAAGTCTTTAATAATTTGCATGGTTTTTTTATCGAAACTTATTGATGTAGTTTGTGGCTCTTCGGTAGGAACTGCTAAAAGTCCGCTTAAAAGAAATATCGCAATTGCTACGCCTCCAATTACAACAACGCTATATATTATCACATGAAATCGCCACAGGAATTTGGACAGTGATTTTACGATTGGCTCGAGCTGTTCTGATATTGATGGACTCATCGTGTATAAACCTTTACTTCAAGTGATTGGATTGATATTTCATGATTATTTGCACCTCTGGAAATTGACACACCTAAAAGCTGCATTCGGGTGACATTTTTTTCAATAAGACTAAGGAAATGTAGGAATTTCGTGTAATCTATATGATCTCCCAATTGAATTGATACGAAAGTGCTTTTCACCCCAGCAGGGCTGGCGGGTGTCCGCTTGCTAGATTTCGCTGTCTTAGCAGAAGTTGTTGGTTCGTTTTGGAAAGAGAAAGCTTTAATCGGAATGCCAGTGCGGTCAGCGTAGGTATTTAAATCCTGAATAATCTGATTCTGATATTGATAAAGTTTCGATTCTGAGACGATATTCTTTGCTTTTTTAACTGTGTCGGAATTGCGGTCGAGCTGAGATTTCGATGCTAGCAAACTTTGTATTTTTGCATCAACTGCAGTTGCTTCGGTTTGCATTTTTCCAACTTCTTCTGATGTTTTACTTAAGAATGA
>UNSR01000008.1:0-8664 GCA_900557595.1 Candidatus Saccharimonadota bacterium
TTGATAATTTTTTTCACACTACCAAATTTTCTCAACAATTTTGCACGTGTCTTTGGACCAATTCCCGGAATTTCCTCAAGTTGGTTTTTCGTCTGATTTTGACGCTTCAGCACTGTATGATAACTCACAGCAAATCGATGCGATTCGTCACGAATCCGCTGGAAAAGCTTGACAATGTCCGTCGTCGCAATAGAACTTTTTGTAAAATTGTCCCGGTTGGAACCGTCATCAATAGCAGATCCTCGTAAATTCTTAGAGTGCGAGCCGGAGTTGCGCTGAGCAGGATGCAAATTTACCATATACACATCATTATCTTCGTGAATAGCGATGTCCTGATGAATAGATTTTTGCAACTCCTCAATATATGACATGCCGATTTGCGAGCCAGTTTTATGAATAATAATTTCTTCCTCGCGTTTGGCAATGCTAATAATCGGCAATTTTATTCCGCGCTCATCCCTTGCTTTAATCGCCGCCGAAAGTTGACCCTTTCCGCCGTCAATCAACAACAGATCCGGACGACCCCAGCTTTTGATATTTCGCTCGCCAAGTCGCCTAAAAATCACCTCGTACATATTTCCAGTGTCGTCGTTTTTTTCACCCACCTTAAATTTGCGATATTCCGCACGATCGCTCGCACCATTCGTAAAAACTACCATACTCGCCACAACCTGGCGTCCGCTCATATGTGAAATATCATAACCCTCAATTCGCACTGGAATATTTTTTAAGCCAAGCAGTTTTGCTAAATCAGCCAGCGCCTTATCTTTTGAAATATCCAAAAATTCCTTGTCGCCAAACATAACGCGCCGCTGAAGCTCTTGCATGGCACGCAACTTATTTCTCAAACTTGCCGCCCGCTCAAAATCATGAAGTCCCGCAGCCGTTTTCATATCACGCTCTAGCTCCACGGCAATAGCCTTGCGATTTCCCTTAATATAACTTATCAATTTACGCAAACCAGCTTTATACGCGTCCGAACCATCACTTATTTTTGGACTTAAACCCAAATCCTCGTCCAACTTTGATTGACCGGGACGTCTTTGGTGAGTGAGATACGGAAAAATTCGCCTCAAATAGCGCAATGCCTTTTTCAGCGCAAAACCATTGTAAAATGGACCAAAATAATCAGCACCATCATCGGCAGGATTCCGCGTAAAACTGACCGTCGGCCAATCGCTTTTCATATCAATCCGAACATACATCTGAGACTTATCATCGCGCAACAGAACATTGTATCGCGGCATATACCGCTTGATCATCTCGCTTTCCAAAAATAGCGCGTCAACCTCACTCTCAGTTTCAATCCAATCAGTATCAAAAATCTCCGCCACCAGCGCCATAGTTTTATTATCTCGCCCGCGCGAATCTTGAAAATACTGACGTACGCGATTTTTAAGAACCGCCGCCTTGCCAACATAAATTACCTCGCCGCTCGCCGACTTATGAAAATAAACACCGGGCGTTCGCGGCAAAGTCTTCAGCTTAGCTTGCAATGCTTGATTCATTAAATATATTACAATCTAAACACGGCAATTATGCAAGTATTCTCCTGGCGATTGACTAATCTTCCAGCCACTTTTTGAGAACTATCGCCTGATTATGTTCCGTATCTTTGGCGCCATATAACAGTGTAACTGCAGATTGTTCGTTCCAATTATTCTTCGCCTCGGCAGCCGCAGGATTATTATCCAGCTCCTTCATATAACGACGAGAAAATTCCGGGAATTTTTCTGGATCGTGATTAAACCATTTGCGTAATTCATCGGTCGGGGCAATTTCTTTATTCCACTCGTCCAATGCAGCTCGTTCTTTGCTAATCCCGCGCGGCCACAATCGATCGACCAGCACACGATAACTATCGTCTGACGCGGTCGACTCATAAATCCGTTCAATTTTATACTTTGTCATAATTTCATATAACTACAAATCATTGATCAGATCAATAAAAGCGAAAGCTAACCATTCTTCAATACTTATTCGACATTACGTAAATATTCCTCCAAAAACTCACTCCACTCGGGCGCATTTTTTTCGCGGAAATAGGCGCGAAGAAAATCAACCATAATTTGATGACGATTTTCTGCTTCTGCTCGTCCTGGTTCAGTCAACATCAAACCCTTCAATTTCAGCAGTTTCTCAAAGAAGTGATTGATAAATCCGTCAGTGTCATGCGTATTGCCATCAGCGTTATATTCGTGCGCCGCCAGATTGACATTCGGCCAAACTTTAGGATCAAAAATCCGACCGCCGTGATGACAAGCATAAGCCAACGCCCGCTCAATACCAACTGCACCAATAGCGTCACACATATCAGCATCAGACGCCAATTTCCCCGCCAGCCGCTGCGGCTGCTTGCCGTTCAACCGTTTGCTATAACCAATCGCCGCAATATTTTCCAGCGCAACCTGACTTAAATCATCAGCTATCTCTGCCTGCGCCATAATATCTACTGCGTTCGTCAATTTTTCCGCCTGCGTTTTACCGACTAATTTATAATCATCAACATCATGTAGCCAAGCCGTCAACAGAACTTCTTGCAAATTCACCGATTCGCTACATTCATTAGCGAAACGCTCTGCCAGCAACGCCACTCGCTCGACATGATCATCAGCATGTCCCGAAGTGTCGCCGCCTACTGATGCTTATTAGCATACAAAGCGTAATATTCTTCAGGAAGATAATTCATATTAAACCACCGGGCTTCCATTATTTCAAAGTTGCATTTTATGTCATAATCAGACGCGTGCGCCGCAAAAACTCGAACTGAAAATTTGGCATACGATTCATGAGAATTAGCTTTTCCGAGATATCGCAGATTATGTATCTTTAATCCAATTTCTTCCAAGACTTCTCTAACGGCAGCCCGCTCATAACTCTCATTACGATTCACTCCGCCTCCTGGCAAAGCCCATTCTTGACGACTAAAGCGACTTCTAACTAATAAAATCTTACCATCATCACGATAAACGATCACCCGTACGCGGTCCTTCTGCGGTACAATCCTAAAAATTAGCGATATGACGCATGCAGTTCCACGAAAAATTGCCCGCCCGAATGAGCTAAACATCTTGCCGGCGATTGATCCTTTGTGAGACATAATTGGTAGAAACTTTCTCCTTTGGCGACAATTTATTCTGTGGTTACACCGTCAAAATCTTCTTCGTTAGTCTCCGCTTCTTCGCGAGTTGCTCGAACGATTCCATCTTTATGATGCGCTGGACTATAAATAGTATAAAGCTTAAGTGGCTCCTCGCCGATATTTATCACATTATGCTCAGCTCCCGCTGGCACAATAATAGCACTACCGTCGGAAACAATATATTCATTGCCATCAATCAAAACCTTACCTTCGCCAGACTCGAATCGGAAAAATTGATCATTCTCCTCGTGAACCTCCGAACCAATTTCCCCGCCAACAGGCAAGCTCATCAACACCAATTGGCAATGCTTCGCAGTATATAGAACTTGACGAAAATTATTATTTGCCAACGTAAGCTCTTCGATATTTCCACTAAAACCCTTCATAAATCCCCCTTCTATTTTTTATTTCGCAGCTTTTTCCAAAGCGTCAATCAACGTCTGCTTTGGCTTCATGCCGATCATTTCAGCAACTTCCTCGCCGCCAACAAAAATCTTCATGTTTGGAATTCCCTGCACGCGGTATTCCATAGCTAATTGCGCATTTTCCTGACTTGCTTCAGTGTCAACTTTAACAATATCAAACTCTGTTTCTTCAGCAATTTGATGCAAAAGCGGAGCCATTGCACGACATGGCGGACACCACGGCGCCCAAAAATCAACTAGCACAGGACCGTCGCTTTTTAGCACCTTATCTTCGAATTCTTGCTTTGTTGTAATTTCATATAAAGCCATTATTTCCTCCTTTTCTGGCATTTTTTACAAACTCCCGTCACAACCAACGGGCCGTCAATATAACAATCGCTAATTTCATGCGCAATCTGTTTTCTCATCTCATCGGCAATTTTAACATCCATCAAGCCGTCGCAGTCACTACACACAAAATGATCGTGATCGTCCTTACGAATATCATATCGCAAGCAACCCTTTTTGGTCGATGGTGCCAAACCAATCATCCCGTCGCCACACAGGCGCTGAGTTATTCGATGCACCGTCGTGTCGCTGACTTCAGGATGAGTGTTCCGCAATTCCTGAGCAATTTCCGCATTCGTCGCGTGATGTTTGCTCTTTAAAATCGCCATCACATCATTCGTGTGTTTTGTTGATCGCCTAACAATTTGCGTCATGTTCCTATTGTAAAGTATTTACAATAAATAAACAAGGCTTTTGCTCCACAAATTGACTTATATCTATATATTCCCTATAATAATCAAAGTCTATGAACTCCCACTGGCGAGTTCCTCTAATATACATTTTGAATAATTAAGAACGCTCAGTTTTCTGTGCAGTTTATAAATATTAATTTATCATCGAAAGGAATTGATTTGAAAAACAAACCGAACAGCAAAGAAATATTTCGTCTATTTTGGAAGATATCAGAGCCATACAAACACCGTCGAAACTTGGCAATATTTTTTGCAATGCTGACTCTCGTGGTTACCATTTTTGTCGGGCCGCTCATAATTGCCCAACTTCTTAGCATCATCCAGCATAATCAACTGCACAACGCAAAAAACCTATGGACACTAATTGCTTTATACGGCGTCAGTGAATTATGGTCAAGCGTCATCGGCTGGCGATTAGTTCTATATCTCGTCTGGACATTTGAAACCGCCATGCAACGAGATTTATACGCTCAGTGCTTCAGCAAACTGACCAACCAAACATTATTCTTCCATTCAAATAAATTCGGCGGGTCGCTCGTTAGCCAAACAAATAAATTAGTTGGCGCGGTAGAAAGTTTTTGGGACACGATAATTTGGTCAGTTTTGCCACTAGTTATTTCACTGGTCGGTTCAATAATTGTCCTATCAACTCTCCTCTGGCAATACGCGCTGTTCTTACTCATTTTCTCAATCGTTTTCAGCCTCGTCGTTTATTGCGGATCCAAGCCAATGGCAAAATTGACAAAAAAAGAAGCCAAAGCCAGCAATAAATTGAACGGACAATTAGCCGACGTAATCTCAAACGTTCTGGCGGTCAAGTCATCTGGCGCCGAAGCTACGGAACAGAAATTTTTCGCAAAAACCGTCAGTTCTTGGCGAAATTCAAGTCTCGACGTAATGCGCGGATTTTTGAAAGTCAGCACTATATATTCGTCAATCAACATGGTTATTAAAATTGGAGCAATCGCCTTCGCAGTGTACGCAGCCCAGAATAATTTGGTGTCCGTGGCGTCTGTTTACCTCATCATTACCTACACCGGTAGTGTCGCGCATGAATTATGGAACATGAACGGAATTATGCGCAATTACAACCGAATTATCGGTAACGCAAA
This sequence comes from Candidatus Saccharimonadota bacterium, assembly GCA_900557595.1. GTDB lineage: Bacteria > Patescibacteriota > Saccharimonadia > Saccharimonadales > Saccharimonadaceae > Nanosynbacter. The sequence continues at coordinate 5,420 of UNSR01000008.1, forward strand.
TGACATGGTAGAAATCTTACAAACACCAACGACATTGATTGATAAAAGCAGCTCAAAGCTAAAAGTTACAAACGGCGAAATTTCTATGGACAAAATAACTTTCACACACGACGAAGGTCAAGGCGACACTCTATTCCACGACTTTTCTCTGGATATTAAACCGGGCGAAAAAATAGGTTTGGTTGGAGCGAGCGGTTCTGGAAAAACTACACTCACCAAATTGCTATTACGCTTTGCTGATATTGACTCAGGAAAAATTACCATCGACGGACAAGATATTTCCGAAGTCACCCAAGCAAGTTTGCGCGCCAAAATCGCTTACGTGCCGCAAGAGCCATTACTATTCCACCGCTCCGTGCGCGAAAACATTGCTTACGGCCGACCTGATGCAACTGACGCAGAAATTGAAGAAGCCGCCAAAAAAGCTGGTGCTTACGATTTTATCGTTGGACTTAAAGACGGTTTTGACACAATGGTTGGCGAGCGCGGAATTAAATTATCTGGCGGACAGCGACAACGAGTTGCAATTGCCAGGGCAATCCTAAAAGATGCGCCAATTCTAGTCCTCGACGAGGCGACTTCAGCGCTAGATTCTGAGTCGGAAGCGTTGATTCAAAAATCCTTGGAAACGTTGATGGAGAATCGAACCTCAATTGTCATTGCCCATCGCTTATCTACAATTGCTAAGTTGGACCGTATAATTGTTTTGAAGGATGGAAAAATTGTCGAGGATGGATCACACGACGAGCTCATCAATAAAAAACGTGGCGTTTACGCAAAATTATGGGCGCGGCAATCTGGCGGATTTATTGAAGAATAGCCCAATCTGCACATGCCAATCATGCTATAATTAAGGCATGGGATCTTTCATTCACTTGATAACTAGCTTCGGCGTATTGGCAATTTTATTAGTAATTTTCGCAGAATCTGGCCTACTAATCGGCTTCGTCTTACCCGGCGACAGCCTGCTTTTCACCGCTGGATATATGGTTCAGCAAAATATCCTACACATTGATATTCACATTTTTGCGCTTTTGGTTTTTGCGGCGGCAGTGCTGGGCGACAGTGTTGGTTATAGTTTTGGTCACAAAGTTGGACGCAAGTTGTTTGAAAAAGAAAATTCCCGATTCTTCAAGAAAAAATATTTGGAGCAAACGGAAAAGTTTTATGACAAGCATGGCTCAGCGACAATCGTCCTGGCTCGATTCGTACCAATTGTAAGAACCTTCGCCCCAATCGTTGCCGGCGCCAGTAAAATGCACTATAAAACATTCTTAACTTTTAATCTTATCGGTGGATTTCTTTGGTCGTCAGCCTTTGTTTATCTAGGCTTCTACGCCGGAGAATTCCTAACCAAAGCGGGCGTAAATATTGAAGTTGCAGCAATTCTCATCATCTTCCTGTCTGTCTCACCAATGGCTATTCACGCTTTGAAGCAGCCAAATACTCGCGCTTTATTAAGAAAACAATTGTCAGTTCTTCTCTCAAAAACCAAGCGTAAAAAATAATCTTAAAGCATCTTTTTCAGATATTTGCCAGTGAACGAATTTGGTACCTTGGCGATATCTTCAGGCGTACCGCAAGCCACAACCGTACCGCCACCAATTCCGCCTTCTGGACCCATGTCAATTATCCAGTCGGCCGACTTTATGACATCCAAATTGTGTTCAATGATAATCATGCTATTGCCGCCTTCAACCAATTGCTGTAAAATCCCCAACAGTCGTTTTACGTCAGCAGAATGAAGTCCAGTGGTCGGCTCATCCAGAATGTACATAGTTTTTCCAGTGGAACGCTTGGAGAGCTCCGTCGCTAATTTAATTCGCTGCGCTTCACCGCCTGAAAAAGTAGTTGCTGGCTGACCAAGTTTAATATAGCCAAGCCCAACCTCAACCAACGTCTGAAGTTTTCGCGCAATATTCGGCACACTGTCAAAAAATTCCGCCGCTTGATCAATTGTCATATCCAAAACATCGGCAATTGTCTTGTCTTTATACTTAATTTCCAGCGCCTCGCGATTATAACGCTTGCCGTGACACTCGTCACATTGAACGTAAACGTCCGGCAAAAAGTGCATTTCAATTTTTATCACACCATCACCCTGACAATTTTCACAGCGGCCGCCCTTAACATTAAAGCTAAATCGCCCAGATTTATAACCTCGAACGTTAGCCTCGGGCGTGCTGGCAAAAAGCTCGCGAATCGGCGTAAAAATCCCAGTGTAAGTCGCTGGATTAGAGCGCGGCGTTCGACCAATTGGCGACTGATCTATGACAATCGCCTTATCAAGCAAATTCACACCTTCTATAGCGTCGTGCAATCCTGGCGCTGTCGTTGCGCGATTCAGCTCTGCCGCTAGTTCCCGCGCCACAATATCATTCACAAGTGTCGACTTTCCGCTACCAGAAACACCAGACACTACAGTCATCAAACCCAAAGGAAATTCCACGTCAATGTTCTTAAGATTATTTTCGCGAGCGCCACGAACAATCAGCTTCCTATCTTTCACGACTTTGCGACGCTTTTTCGGAACGGCAATTTTTTCCGCCCCAGATAAATAGCGACCCGTTATACTATTCTCATTTTTCGCAACAATTTCAGGCGTCCCCATTGCCACTACTTGACCGCCATTCACGCCAGCACCCGGCCCCATGTCAACCAGAAAATCACTCTGGCGAATCGTGTCCTCGTCATGCTCGACCACCAGCACAGAATTTCCTAAATCACGAAGACGCTTCAACATATCAATCAACTTATCGTTGTCACGTTGATGAAGTCCAATTGACGGCTCGTCCAGCACATAAAGCACACCCTGAAGTCCAGCGCCAATTTGCGTCGCCAAGCGAATTCGCTGCGCCTCGCCGCCACTAAGCGTGTTAGCCGCTCGACTTAGTTCCAAATAGTTCAGCCCGACATTACTCATAAACGCCAAACGAGATTTAATTTCCTTCACAATCAAGCGAGCAATCGTCATTTCTTGCTCAGTCAATTGAAGCTTATTATCAAACAAATCCAACGCGTCATCAACACTCAAATCGCACACGTCAACGATATTCAACTCATGAACCGTCACCGCCAAAACCACAGGTTTCAGGCGCGCACCTTTACAAGCATAACAATCTCTCTCGCGCATAAATCGCTCAATATCTCGCCGCATAAAGTCGCTATCAGTTTCTTTCCAGCGCCGTTCCAGATTAGGAATAACGCCCTCATAAGTCGTATCATAATGCCGACCGCTACCCAAA
>UNSR01000009.1:0-8632 GCA_900557595.1 Candidatus Saccharimonadota bacterium
TGTTCTAGTTTATCGAAAATAAAGCCAGTTGTCAAGCGGTTTTGGCTATATCTGCCGGTTTTAATACCAATATTTCTCTAGCAACAACTTGATCTTCACGGTAATATAAGAGGTTTTTATCGATAATTTGCTGATATCCAAGTTTTTTAAGATTTTTTATCAGAGGCAAGTGAGTGAATTTACCTTCGCAATTTTGCCATGCTGGAACGGCTATACAAAGTGTCGTGTCTGGGCGAATTTGCGAGCGGATATTTTGCAGAAAACCGCTAATTATGTGATTGCAATTTCCAACTACTTCGTGAAGTTTTTCTGGGCTAGGTGGCACGGAAAACGGCTGACCTAAATATGTTTCGCAAACAATTCGAGAAATCCGCTCCTTTTGCTCACTTGTTAGTTTCACAGAGGTAGCGTCGGCCTGATGTGCTTGCCAGAAAGTGTTTGTCGAAAAAGTTTTTTCCACCCAGCTCATATTTTCGGTCGTGTAAGATATCATCTTGTCGCTCAAATCGCTGCCATAAGCATTCACGCCGATAAGTGCAGATTCTTGCAGTACCGTTCCTGTGCCACAGAACGGATCCCAGAGGTAATCGTTAGGTTTTGCGCCAGACAGGTTAATCATAATTTGCGCAAGTTTAGGCGGAAGCATTCCCACGAAGGCGTCGCGCTTTGGTCGTCCGCGGTCGCGCTGAGTATACGAATTGATATTTTGAGCGCCACGACTTTCAGCAATTATCAAATCTCCGTACACGTTCTTAGATATGATAATTTCAATTTTCGCCTCAGACCTGCCGAGTTTATTATTGTGAGAGGTCGCAGTGGACAGCGCGGCGGTTTTATTAGGAATTAGGCGCAAACTAACGCCAGATTTTTTCAGGTTGTTTTTTAAGATAATTCCGATTTTTTGGACATTCCTCGGATCTGTTTTATTGCCATAAAAACTTATTCCAAGCGTTATTTTTTTCTGGCTATGTGAAAGTTTTTTCGTGTATTTTTCAACAATAATTTTTGAGGCTTGGAGCAGGGTATTGCGGTCTGATTTTTGCGATTTTATCTTCGTGATGACTTGTCCGCATTTAATTGTCCCACCGAGATTGTCAATTGATAAATTGTCGCAATTAACCGTGGCGGCTTGGTTGGAGATTTTTTGGACATTTTTAGCACCGTAAACCGCCTCTAATTCGGCGATAGAGATTTCTGGTTGGCGTCCAAGAATAGCTATAAACATGTCGTAATTATAACATTTATCGTGGTATAATGAAGGTTATGTTACCGAAGGTGTTGCAATTGTTGAAATCGCCACGAGCCATTATGAGCGTTTTGACGTTGGTGGTTTTGGCAATAATAATTTTTCTATCTCGGCATGAGCTCGTGAAGGCGTGGAATCTGTTTTTGCACGCGGATTTATGGCTATTATTCTTACTTTTGCCGTTCCAGATTATCGTGTACTTCGCTGGCGGCGAGATGATTTTTTCGTATTTAAGAGAGAAGAATCTGATTCATCATATTTCCAGGCTGGAGCAGACGAGGATTGCGCTGGAGCTTAATTTGGTCAATCACATTTTTCCGTCGGGCGGAGTTAGTGGTATTTCGTATACGACGTGGCGAATGCATAAACTCGGCGTGAGTTCGGCGCGTTCGACATTTGCGCAGGTGATTCGTTACGTTACGGGATTTTTGTCGCTTTTGGTTCTGTTGGTGATTGCTGTGTTGGCACTAGCTATTGATGGTAAGGTTAATCGTTATATCGTTGCCGCTAGTTTCTTACTGATCATCGTGGTTTTGGCGCTGACGTTTGGTCTGATTTTCGTATTTTCGTCAAAGCGGCGTATGCAGATGACTGCTGCTAAATTGTCTAGATTTATTAATACTCTGGTAAAAATTGCCACCTTAGGTAAAAAACGTCGAGTAATGAAGTCGAAGAAAGTCGAAGAGTTTTTTGTTGATATGCAGGACGATTTTCAAGATTTGTCCAATCATCCGAAACTTCTAATAAAACCGATGATTTGGGGAACTGTCTACACTGTTTTTGACGTGGCGATGTTTGCTGTGGCGTTTCTGTCGCTGGGTGTTTTTGTTAATCCGGCGATTCTGATGGTTGGATACGGCGTGGCGGGATTAGCAGCGATTGTCGTGTTTACGCCTGGAGGAACTGGCGTTTATGAAACTATTATGATTATTTTCTTAAGTATGGCAGGCACTCCGCCGGATTTGGCGATTGCTGGAATAATTTTGACGCGAGCAATTTTACTTACTGGCACGATTATCTTTGGCTATATTTTCTATCAACACGCACTGATTAAATACGGCAAGCCAGATGATTCCCAGATTTAGCGTTAGTAATTTCATAGCAGTTGTCAATCAAACTTTTGACGTGGCTTTTGCTGGGATGGTTGAAGTTGAGGGTGAAGTTTCTAGTTTCAAGTCTTATCCTCCGAAATACGCTTTTTTCGATCTGAAAGATGACGACGGGCTGGTTCGGTGTTTCGTTGGTTTTAGCAATTTACGTACGCCAATTGAAGATGGAATGAAAGTCGTCGTTCGGGCAATGCCGGCGCTTAGGGATAAAGGCGCCTTTAGCTTAAATGTTCAAGAGATTCGCCCATTAGGCAAGGGAAGTTTGAAACGAAGTTTTGAGCTTTTGAAGCAAAAATTAACAGTCGAGGGTCTGTTTAATTCTGAAAGAAAGCGTCCATTACCGCAATATCCTCAGAGGGTGGCTGTTATTTCCAGCACGAAAGCAGCAGGATATGCGGACTTTATGAAGATTTCTAGCGAACGTTGGGGTGGCGTGAAATTCGTAGTCGCCAACGTTAATGTGCAGGGTGCGAATGCTGCAGATCAAGCCGTGCGAGCAATATCGTATTTTAATCAAATGTCAGAATCTCCAGATGTGATTGTTTTGATTCGTGGCGGTGGCAGTGCGGAGGATTTGTCAAGTTTTAACGATGAAAAACTAGTGCGGGCGGTGGCGAGTAGTCGCATTCCGACAATGACTGGAATTGGCCATGAGATTGATGAGAGTTTATGTGATTTGGCGGCGGATGTTCGCGCAGCCACGCCGAGTAACGTCGCGCAATTGCTGTTTCCTGACAAGCGAGAAGTGATTCGCCATTTGCATTATAGACTAATTGACGCGAAAGACTCAATTTGTAGAGCTATCGAAGAACAGTCGCTTAATGCAACAATGTTGCAAAAAGAAGCACTAAAACAGTGGTTAGGTCGTGTGGATGCGGCTGTAAATGCAACATTGTCGCAACAAAAAGTCATCGCTGAGTATGATCCGGAAATGGCGCTGCGTCGTGGCTATGCAATGATCAAGGGTGATTTACAGATTGGTAATATTGTAGAGATTACAACAAAAGATATAATTATGAAAGCGAGGATTGAGAATAGTGAACAACGATATGACAATTGAGCAAATGATGGCTGAATTGAACGAGCGAATCGCGTGGTTTCAAGGCGATGATTTTAACCTGGACGAGGCGAAGCAGAGGTTTATTGAGGCGAGAGAATTATCAAAAAAAATTACTGCCACACTGGAAGATATGCGACATGATATCGAGGTTCTTAGCGAGGATTTTAACGCTGAGTAAGATCTTTACATCAATTAAAGCATAAGCTATACTTTACAATATGATGACGAGAGATAAGAGTGAGCGTGGCTCAGTTAATGGCTGGATGGTCGGCACAATCGGCTGTCTGATATTGTTTTTGATTGCTGGATCTTTGGCAATTTGGGCGTACATGCAATATTCCCGAGAAAAGAGCAGTGTTGATAGTAAAGTTGCGATTAAAGTTGCTGAGGGTAAGCGCGAGCAGGCTGAGTCTGATTGGAGGAAGTATTCAGACGCAGCTAAGAATCCACGTATTGAATTTGTTGGTCCTGCTGAATACGGTCGAGTGTCGTTTATGTATCCAAAAGATTGGAGTGTATATGTAGCAAATGACGGCAGCGACAGGGGTGATTATAAAGCTTATCTTCATCCTGTTTCAGTTCCTTCGACAACTAATAAAAATAGTCGATTTGCGCTGAGGCTAGAGATTATCAATAAGAATATGGATACGGTGCTGAATGACTATCAATCACGACTAAAGAAGGGCGAATTGACCTCAAGTAGTACCGAGTTTAACGGAATTTCAGCGACTCGAATTGATGGTACGTTTGAGAAAGAATTGCGTGGCTCTGTGGTTTTGATGAAAGTTCGCGATAAAACTATTCGTTTTTCAACCGACGCGGATACGTTTAAGCCAGATTTCCAGACTATATTGAGCACTGTAAAAATCTCTGAATAGAAAAACCCAGCACATATTTGCTATACTAGAATTGTATGGCAGGTAAAGAGTGGAGTGATGCTGATTTTGGGGGATTGCCGAGTATTCTGGTGGCGGCACATGAGCTGAAAACGCCGCTAGCCTTGATTAGGCAATTGGCGCTACTGTTGGATGACGATTTAACCAGTTCTGCCGATAAAACTCAGATCCAGCAACGAATTATTCGGACTTCTGAGCAGGCGTTGCAGCTTACGATTGATTTGGCAAATTCAGCCAATTTAACGCCGTCGTTATTTCCGCTTGAGCCGGTTAATCCGTTGGCTTTATGTCAGCAAGTAGCGATGGAAACGAAATTCAATGCAATACTTTATGGACGAAAAGTTAGCTGGCCTAAGAGCGGCAGAAATAGTCAATTGATATTGGCGAACCGAACACTTTTGGGGCGAATTTTAGCGAACTTTTTAAATAACGCGCTGGCGTATACGGAGGACGGATCGGAGATTAAGGTTTCGGTTAAGGCGACAAAAGATGTCGTGAGAATGAGCGTGCGGGATTTTGGGCCGATGATGAGTTTGAAGGAATATCGGCTTTTGCTTGATGAAATGGAAACACGAAAAACCGTGCGAACAAGGCCGGAAAGTAGCGGGCTGGGGGTTTACGTGGCGAATCAATTTGCGCGGGCGATGAACGGGCGAATTGGTCTGATTCGTCACCGTGATGGATTGACTTTTTATGTAGAAATGCCAATTAGTCGGCAGTTGAGCTTGATATGAAAAAACTGTTAATCGTTGAGGATGATAAGAATTGGGCGGATATTCTGGGCAAGTTTGCCGCGGATGTTGGGGCGGAACATCAAGTGGCGGTTTCTGGTGGTCAGGCGATTGAAATTATTGACGATTGGCGACCTGACGCTTTAATTTTGGATATGTTGTTGGCTGGCGAAACGGCGATTGCTCTGTTGAATGAGCTGCGATCGTACGCGGATTTGGCGAGTCTGCCGATTGTGGTTTGTACGAATATTGACGTTAAAATGGACGACTTGCGTCCGCTTGGCGTGAAGGCGATTTTGAATAAGACGTCGATGCGTCCGAATGAGGCGCGGGCGATTTTTCGCGAGGTTCTAAATGACGGGGCAGAGTGAACGAGTAAAAGCGATCGTTCTGAGGCGAACGAATTACGCCGAAGCTGACCGAGTTTTGCAATTACTAACGCTAAAAGGTCGACGCAGCGTAATCGCAAAAGGTGTGCGTCGGGAGCGCAGTAAATTAGCGGGCGGAATTGAATTATTCGCGATTTGTGATGTGGTTATCCGCTCTGGTCGAGGCGATTTGGGACTGTTGACTTCCGCTCGATTGTCGGCTTTTTATCGGCATATTTTGGAAGATTATGATCGGATGCAGTTTGCGTATTCGGTGATGAAATTGGTTTCTGCGGCGAGTGAAAATATTGACGAACCAGAGTGGTACTATGTGCTGAGTCAAGTTTTGGAGCAATTGAATAATCCTGCAATAAACCAAAAATTGATTGAAACGTGGTTTTATTTGCAATACGCGAGCTTGCTGGGAGATGAGCTGAATCTTCGCACGGACGTAGCGACGGCGCCGTTGCTCCCTGACAAAAAATATATGTACGATAGCGCGGAAAAAGGCTTGAGATTGGCGGAGCAGGGCGATTTGGGTGCGGACGCAATCAAATTGTTAAGGCTAATCCAGGCCAAGCCTCTGGCGAATGTAGCGCAAATCGGCGGAATAACTGAGGTTGTGAATGATTGTTGGTTGACTGCCAGACAACACGCGGCAGTGTAAAATTGTCAGTAAAATGGTATAATTTGGGTAATAATGTGAATCGCCATGTTGCCAACATGGAGAAAGGTTTTTTGATGAGTCAAGCAAAAATGGAAGATATTATTAGCCTGTGTAAGCGCCGCGGTTTTATTTATCAGGGTTCGGATGTTTATGGCGGTTTGTCTGGAACGTGGGATTACGGTCCGCTGGGCGTTCAACTGAAGCGCAACATTATGAATTTATGGTGGCGAATGTTTGTTGACGAGCGCGATGATATATATGGCGTCGATGCGGCAATTTTGATGAATCCGAAAGTTTGGAAGGCAAGTGGGCATGTTGATACATTCGTTGACCCATTGTGCGAAGATATGGTTAATCATCGTCGTTATCGTACCGACCACATTCTTAAGGACAATGGAATTGACGCTGACGGCTTGACGATGGAGCAAATGGATGAAGTGATTGCGGAAAAGGGAATTAAAAGCCCAGATGGAAATCCGCTGAGCAAATCGCGAACGTTCAATATGATGTTTAAGACGAGCGTTGGCGCCACCGAAAGTGAAGACAGCGTTGCGTATCTTCGTCCAGAAACTGCTCAGGGAATTTTTACTAACTTTAAGAACGTTGTTGATAGTTTTTATCCAGACTTGCCGTTTGGAATTGCTCAGCAGGGCAAGGCGTTTCGCAATGAAATTGCACCGCGAGATTTTGTTTTCCGTTCTCGGGAGTTTGAGCAAATGGAGATTGAGCATTTTGTCAATCCAGAAAATTGGCAGGAAGCGTTCGATGAGTTGTTGAAGTCGACGCACGAGTTTTTGGAGGCGTTGGGATTAGACCCTAAGAATATTCACGAGTTGGATGTTCCGGCGGAAGACAGGGCGCATTACAGCAAGAAGACGATTGACATTGAATATGATTTTCCAATTGGTAAGGAAGAGCTGATGGGAATTGCATATCGGACTGATTTTGACCTGATGAACATTCAGCGTGTCAGCGGAAAGAGTATGGAATATACAATTAAGGGGACGAATGAGAAATTTGTGCCGCACGTGATTGAGCCGAGTTTTGGCGTCGAGCGGGCGCTGATGGCGGTGTTGTCGAGTGCGTATCGTGAGGACGAGCAGAACGGCAGTAAGCGTGTTTATTTGGCGCTTCCAGAACATTTGGCGCCGGTTAAATTTGCCGTTTCGCCGTTGCTTAAAAATAAGCCAGAATTGGTGGAGAAGGCGCGTGAAATTTACGCTAACCTATCTAAGAAAAATCCTGGACGCGTTATGTGGGATGACAATGGAAACATCGGTAAGCGTTATCGCCGTCAGGATGAAATTGGTACGCCACACTGCGTGGTTGTCGACTTTCAGACGCTGGAAGATGACACCGTTACCATTCGTGAGCGAGATACGACGGAACAGAGGCGAGTTAAGGTTGAGGAGCTGTAGTGATTGACGACGACTTTCGCCGACGATGGGGGTTGCCCGAGGAGGACTTCGACAAAAGATTTCAGAAAACAGTCTATAGGGTTTTGGCGATTACAGATAATAGTATAGAGGTTGAAGAGTCGAAATTGAAAACGCTTGCATATACCGCCGGAGCGTCTATGGATACCTATGTATGTGGTAATTCATTTTATAGTTGGGAGGCTTATTTTAATGTGAAAAAATACCTTCTTGAGGCAAAACAGCCGCCTGAACTAGCTGAGAAAATAGAGAATTTATTGAAATGCTATGGCATATTGAACGATTCTCAGAAAGAGCGTGTGGTCAATACTATCAATGACGGGAATATAGGAATCAGAATCATTAAAAATAAGGACGGTGACTACATAACCTATCCTCAAGGCGAACCGATGTTAGATGAAAAAGTCGTAGATCGCGCCTTGCTAAGCCTGGACGGCGAGAGTGCAAAAGAATATAAGAAGGCATTAAATGCATATGCTTCAGGGGAATGGAACGAATCATCAAACGGTACTCGGCGGGCTCTTGAAGAGTATTTGAGACAATATCTAAATAATAAAAAAGGTCTTAAGGCGAATATTGAAACAATAGGAGGTTTCCTTAAAGAAGCTGGTGTTGCTGAGCATTTTCGTATATCAATTGTTAATCAGATTAAAACTCTGGAAAATCAGTACAATTCAGGGTCAAAGCATAACTCAAAAACGCAAGGAGCTACGGAGGCTGAATATTTGATATATTCTGTTGGTGTTATTGTGAATACTTTAGAACAGCTTAAGGTGCTATAATTATTCTCATGTCAAACGCCATAAACGGACAACTCATCACACATGATTCAGAAGGAGCTATCAAGCGCGATTACCTCTATCGTGTTTCCATAAAGGCTCTTATTTATAATGATGCTGGGCAGATTTTGGTTGTCAAAGAGGACGGGCGGCCGCTTTGGGATCTTCCTGGCGGCGGAATGGATTATGGCGAGACTTTTGAGTCAGCTTTGAAGCGGGAATTGTATGAAGAAGTTGGATATAAGGGCAATCTTCGCTATCAGCTTTTTGACGCGTCGGACGAGATTTATGTTGAGCGAATTGATGCTAATCAAATTTGTTTTTCTTGTCGTGTGTGGAC
>UNSR01000010.1:0-8604 GCA_900557595.1 Candidatus Saccharimonadota bacterium
TTGCCGTCAGAAACAGTAATTATTCCAATTCCTACAATTTCTAAGAATATTCGGCGTCGTGGATTTGATCATATCCGAAAAATTGCTATTAAATTATCTCGACGTAGAAAAATAGAATGTCGTTCCCTGCTTCGGCGCAGAAACAATGTCACTCAGCATTTCACAAAATCTTCCGCCCAGAGAAAACGTCAAGCAAAGGAGTTTTTTGAAATTGCGGGTAAAGTTGATAAAAATAAGCGGTATATCATTATTGATGATATTTTTACGACTGGCTCAACTGTGTTGGCGGCGGCGGAATGTTTGAGAAAAAATGGCGCCAAACACGTGGAAATTGCGGTTATTGCCAGGCACGGGCACCCGAAGCTATGAGTGATGATAATGACTACCGCGGTGGATTTCTTGGGCGCGGTACAATTGCTCAGCTAAAATAAGACGAACTAATTGGTGTGGAAACACTAAGTTCGATAACGACCAGACGACGTTGACTTTTCGGCGCAAGTCACTAGTAACTCCGTAAGCGCCACCGATGATGAAGACAATATGCTTGTTAGTATGTTCGGCTATTAAGTCAGATAATTCCGGCGACGATAAGTTCTTGCCGCGCTCATCGAGCAAAATAACGAAGTCATCTGAATTAAGGCGTGAAAAAATACGCTCAGACTCTTCCTGGCGCGCTCTGTCGCCTTCAAAGCTTGAATGCGGTAGGATAATCATTTCCGCAGCAAAAGGCGTTCGTAGACGCTCTAAAAAACGAAAAATGCCTGGCTGAACCCAGGCTTCGTGCTTTTTTCCGATTGTTATAATGGTGATTTTCATAATATCTATGGCGGAGAGAGAGGGATTCGAACCCTCGATGAGTTGCCCCATACCGCTTTTCGAGAGCGGCCAGTTCAACCACTCCTGCACCTCTCCATAAAGCTAATGTGGTACACCCGGCAAGATTCGAACTTACGACCTCTGGCTCCGCAAGCCAGCGCTCTATCCAGCTGAGCTACGGGTGCATACAGCCTTTCGAAAAGGCCGCAACAAAAAATGTAAGGTACCTTCATTGCTATAAAGCACTGAACTTTTGTATTCTACCACATAAAATATAGTCAATCAAGCTATAGCTTTATTAGCCGAATAAACTTCTCTAAGGCGTCTGACTTAATTTCTTGCATTGGTAGACGCGCTCCGAGCATATCGACGATTCTCTCGCCCTCTGCTTCGGAAAAATAAATAGTTAAACCTGGTGAGAATCGTTTTACTGGCAATAATAGAATCGAATGTTGGTTGTTTTCGTGAATTAATCCAAATGCGCGAAATTCGCTAAAATCGTGTAAAACATCGGCGATGTAAATACCTTTGGGGCTAATCGCGTAGTTTATTATTTGAGGAGCCTTGTTTGATAATACAAACAAGGCTACAGCCATAATTGGCAATAAAACAGCGAAAGTCCAGTTCTTAAACACCAAAATAGCCAAAGCCATTAATCCTATCAACACAATGACAAAAAACACGTACCATAACTTACCGCGTTGAACCTGTACGCCTTCTGGAGCGTTCCAGGCTATTGGCTCAGTTAAATCAATCCTGTCGGGTGATGGCGTTTCAAAGTCTTGGTTTTCTGGACTATCGTTCATGACGTTAGTATATCACGGTGAGAATTAACGGACAATTAAACGTTAGTGGTTGAGCCGCCACTTAAAGCTGCGCTAAGGACGAAGTTAATAATGGCGTAAGCAAAGACCGCGACTAATAGACCGATGATTGCGTATAAAATTGTGTTTTTGGCGTTTGTGACAGATTCTTTTTTACCGCCAGATATTACATAGCGAAAACCGCCGAAGATTAGCATAACGACACTTAAGACGCCGACACCGAATAGCATAATGTTGATGGCGCGCCTTACGATTGATGAATCGCCATTAGCCAAGTTGGACGGCGTATTGTCGCCGCGTGCCGCGTTAATTCCGGCTGGTGCGCCGCCTTCACCTAATGCGGAAACTGGAGCGGTTGCTAAAACTATACCGAACCCAATTGTAAGTAATCCTATTGTAATCTTAGAGATGTATTCTTTTATCATAGTCCTATTATACTCTATTTACGATAAAGCTATCAATAATTACACTTCTATGGTACACTAAATAGTGAATTTGGAGGAGTACCCAAGTGGCTGAAGGGGACGGTTTGCTAAATCGTTAGTATGGAGAGATCTGTAGCGGGGGTTCGAATCCCCCCTCCTCCGCCAAAATTCAGAGATAGTACGGAAGGGTGACCGAGTGGTTGAAGGTACCGGTCTTGAAAACCGGCGTGCGGTAAAACGTACCGAGGGTTCGAATCCCTCCCCTTCCGCCAAAATAGTGCTATTGAAGTCGAAAAATAGGAGATTCGTGCGAGTTTCCTATTTTTTATTGGTTATGATGGAGATTTTATTTCTCTTGTTTGACTTGAATCGTACTTTTGTAACTTGCGCCAGATAGACGATCAAACATAAAACGTCGGTTAAATAGGGCTACGACAATTGTAATTAATACGAATAATATGAATACTAAGAACGCAATTGCGAATAGACAGAGAAACAATAGCGAATTCGCTTCCTTATTAAATTCACTCGCTAGGTAAAACAAGCCTGCGGGAATGATGCGAAAATATATCGTAAGTAAGATTCCTCTGAAAATTGTGCGAATCCATTTTTTATTTTCAAATGTTAGCCCAAACTTTAATAATGCGCTACCAAAAGTTTTACCATTCAGTAGAGGAATTAGGCTAAAATAGAGGGCTAAAAATAGCGAAAACGGAAGTTGGGTTTTTGATACGGTGTAAAGAATACGGATGATAACAGCGTCGATTATTAGAGATAAACTAACACGAATTCCAGAAACTCGTGAACCCGCCTCAAGGGATTTTTCATCTATTTCTTCCCTGGACGGAAGTAGCCACGTCACAAACCAGCCCAGAAAGTAACCGATGCATCCGCCTATCGTGTTCTGGATGATATCATCGACGTCGGCTAATCGGTAAGGTCCTGAATAGATGAAATAAAGTCCAGACAGTTGCGTTAACTCAAAGAATAAACTTAAAATAGTCGTCAATAATAACGTCTTTTTAAGGCTACATTTGAAATAGTAGCGCAGGTAAATTCCGAACGGAATGAGCATTAAAACGTTGAAAGCAGGAACGTAAAAAGTGGGATGTTTTATCGTCGTAATCCAAGTTGAGCTATCTGTTAATACAAGTGGACTATTCTTTATAAAATCTGCGACGAATGAAAACGGGATTAAATTCAGATTTTCTGCGTAAGTTGTGTGAACGGATTCTGGATTTGGTAACGGTAAAATAACTAAGAAATACACAGTTAATAAATACAGAATAAAGGAATAGAAAATCAAAGTCCTAAGCTTATTGACGGAGCCATATTTTCGATAGTTCGCAATCATATACGGCAACGTGATAAGAAAAGCCAGAATTGGAAAAAGGATCAGTGCGACCTTAATAGAAATTAGATATCCCATAAACTCCATTATACTAAACATTTTCTCTGTAAAATTCAGGATGACTATTTCTATGCTGGGAAATATACTTGACAAAAAACAAAGCTTATGCTAGCATTATAATCAGTATTCTAAAAATATATACAAAAAGAAAGAATAAAAATGAATTTAGTACAACAGTTTTTCACCGTTACAACTATGTTTGTCAGTTTGAATGTAGCGTTTGGTATGCTGCTGCACGATACCAACGTCGATAAAGCATTTTTGTCATCTTGGAAAACATATAGCGTTCAAAGTGACGTTAAGGATGAAATAAAAATGCCAGAAACAAAGCCTCATACTCATCCAGAACACGCTCAATTGTCAAATGTGTTAAAAGAAGGTTCAGCGCGACCACGAACTACACCTCGTAACAACGATAAGAAGCGATTGCGCCAAAAATATGCCGCTCGTGGTCAACATACTTTTGACGGATATCACCTTGATTTTGAAGGTGTGAGTTAGGCTATTTTAAGCTAATCACTTCCAGTTCCGAAACAAGCCGAGTAATGATTTTTTCTTGCTCGGCTAATTGCTCGCGAGTTTCCTCGACAAGGTGGGCTGGCGCCTTCTCAACGTAAGTCGGATTTTCCAGGCGCTTCTTTAATCCCGCCAATTTCTGACGTGCTTCGGCTAAGCGCATTTCCAGATTTTCCTGATGCTGGTACAGAGTTTCGCTATCGATATCTAGCCACGCTTCCCTGTTTGCTGCCGCTAATCTCAGTCCACGCGGCTGATCCGTGTGCTCAATTGTCTCAAGCCGCATAAGATGTTTAATTGTGTCTTGATTGTCGGCGATAAGGCTGTCATTGCCGTATAACAATCGATATTTCTTATTCCCTGGCAGTTCAGCAATCACCCAGCGACCTTCGGCAACCAAGAGTTTAAGTTGCTCGAATTGTTCAGCAGCAATAGGATCGAATTTTTCTGGGGTCGGCCAAGCTTCACGCATCAAAATACCGTCGGTGTAATTAAGCGTTTGCCAAATTGTTTCTGTAACAAACGGCGCAAATGGATGAGCGATTTTCAGGGAAGTTGCCAAAACCCAAGATAATAACGGACGATTGATCGCGGTTTTAGACGATTCAATGTACCAGTCAGCTACGTCGTCCCAAATGGTGTGATAAACGGTTTCTGATGCCTCTGAGAAGCGATATTGCTCTAATCGAACGGCGATATTGTTGGCGGCGTCGTTCAATTGGCGAATAATCCAGTGATCGGCCGGAGTTTGTGGCTCTAAGTCGACAATTTGGTGGTTGTCGCCAATTTGCGCCTCGACAAACCTGGCAATATTCCATAGCTTATTGCAGAAATTACGTGCCGCAATGACTGATCCCTTGTTGAAAGCTTGGCTTTGAGCTGGCGCTCGCCCAGAAATAACTCCCATGCGCGTTGCGTCAGATCCGAATTCCGCAACCAATTCCATTGGATTGATAACGTTACCCTTAGACTTGGACATTTTTTGATTGTGCTCGTCGTTAACCATTCCGTGTAGATAAACTTCTTTGAACGGCAACTTCCCTGTTCGGTATAAGCTAAGCATGATCATTCGAGAAACCCATGCGCGCATAATATCCATACCAGTTTCCATCATGTCAGTTGGGAAATAATTAGCTAAATCGCCGCCGGTTAAGTAATCTGTTACGATGTATGGCCATTGACCAGATGAGAACCAAGTATCAAAGGTATCCTCTTCCCTGATATATGTTGTACCATTTACAACAATACTTTGCTCGTTGGTGCGAGTGTCGAATATCCAATCCTTAGGGTCGTTTTCATTTACAAACGCAGGAATTGGTATTCCCCATGGAATCTGTCGTGAAATATTCCAGTCTTTCAATTGCTCAAGATATGCGATAAGTTCTTTACGCTTGGATGCTGGATAAAAAGTAATTTCTTCTTTTTTAAGCACGTCAATTGCTGGCTGTGCGAGTGATTGCGTTTTAATAAACCACTGCTCTTTAATCATTGGCTCAATTACGCTACCACACTTATAGCAATGTCCAACGGCGTGTTCAATTTCAGTTTCACCGCGACGTAGCTCCAGTGCCTCCAACGCCTCCAAAACTCGAGCGCGAGCTTCTACTGGCGTTAATCCTAAGAACTGCGCTGGCACGTTTATCATCTTCCCTTCTGGGCTGATAATTGATTCTATAGGTAAATCATGGCGTTTTGCAATTTCAAAGTCGTTCGGATCGTGTGCTGGTGTAATCTTAACTGCACCGGTGCCATAGCTCATGTCGACGTATTCGTCCGCGATGATAGGAATTTCCTTATCGACAATTGGCAGTAAAATGCGAGTTCCAATCAATTTTTTGTATCGCTCGTCGTCTGGATGAACCGCTACGGCAACGTCGCCAAGCATAGTTTCTGGACGCGTAGTAGCAATGATAATCTCGCCAATTTTATCTAATGTCGGGTAAGCTATTTTCCACAACTTCCCTTTCTCGTTCTTATGTTCTACCTCGATGTCGGCAAAGCTGGTTTGGTGTTTGGTACAATAATTGACAATTCGCTCACCTCTGTAAACCAAATTGTCATCCCACATTTTCTTAAATGTGTCGTATACGGTGTTGATAACTTTGTCGTCCAGAGTGAATGTCAAATGCTTCCATGACGCACTAACACCTAACGCGCGCAATTGCAGCTCCATATTGCCGCGTTTTTCTTGTACGAAATTCCAAACTTGACTATACAATTGGTCACGTGAAAAATCGAAGCGACTCTTCCCTTGCTTAGTTAATTCCCTTTCATACACAACCCAAGTTTCAAACCCAGCGTGGTCGGCGCCTGGAATAAATACGGCGTCGTCACCCTTCATTCGGTGATAGCGAATCAGAATATCCTTCAGGTTCATATCGAGTGCGTGCCCGATATGCAGATTACCGTTCGCGTTAGGTGGTGGCATAATGATTGAATATGGCTTGCCTATCCCTGTTGGCTCTAATGCGCCACTGGTTTCCCATAGGGCGTAAATATTTGGTTCATAATCGTTTGGTATGTATTGTTTAGCTAGCTGCATAAGTTATTCCATGGTTTTTTTCATGTGAAAAAAGACAAAAGAAAACAAAGTAGCTTTTCACGTGCAAAAGCCCTTATTTATGTAATCCTCTAATTTCTCCACATGTTTATATTACATCTTAATTATACCACAAATTTATGCGGCGCGATGGATGAAATTAAGGCTATTTTCTAATCGTTTGATACGCTCGATATAGCCAATATTGAAGTGGCTTTAAGGGAAGTTCCCAGGTTGACCCAGAATAGACATCTTCGCCGCCGAATGATCGCTTGAATTTCGTAAAGCCAGCCCACGGGTGATTTTTTGGTGCGTTTTCAGGAGCAATTCCGTATAAATCGACTTTCTCCATTTGGCGATGTTTTGCATCGATTATCGCTTCGGTGAGCAGGGCGGTTCCAGCGTTAAGTTTGCGATATTCTGGTGTAGAATTTGCTGCTGCATGCGCGTAAATTCGAGTTGTTTTTGAGTCGAAAAATAGGGCAGTAGCAATTACTTTATTATCACATGTCGCGTACCAGAATGAAGCGTCCTTTGATGGCAGCAGGGAACCAGCTTGCTTATGAAAATATGAATCTGGGTGCGGCGACATACCAGTTCGTTTGGCGACTTTGTGTATCAATTCTAAGAAATATTTAATATCGTCTGGGTTTTGAGATTGATGGACCGTTACACCTTTTTTGTGATAATTCCTATAACAATTCCTTACAGGTTGCGCCATGCTTGCTATAATCTCTTCCTCTGGCTGCTGGAGATTGATAATATGCGTATGTTCTGGCTGTAAATGGACGTAAGTGGCTTTCTTCCAATGCTCATCAGATAACACCTTAGAAAAGGTGGGTTTAATTGGTCCGACTCTAAGGAAAGTAACGCCAAGTTTTTTGCCGAGCTCTGCTAAGTCTTTTAGTGCCAATCGTAATGCTTCTTCGTTAATAGCGGTTGGACCGAAGGGGCAATATAAGCGGGAATTGCCTGTGCCGCGCTCTAATATTGCGAAATATTCCCATCCTTCACCTCTGTTGTGAAAGACTTTTCGACCGAGCGATTGTTGAAATTTTGCCCAAGCTTCTGATTGTAGAAAATGTTGATTCATGTTGTAATCCTCACAACGTTATATTGCTGTCATTGATAAACTTGGCTGAACTTCCAGATCGTATGGATCTGTAGGCTCGTCAATTTGAGATCTGAAATAACCGAGAGTAGCAATCATCGCGGCATTATCTGTACAGAGTTGGATAGGGGCGTATTCGATGTCAATTGACAGGGCTTCGCGTAATTGACGGCGCAATTCTTGATTAGCTGCGACTCCGCCAGCGATTACAACGGAAGCTGGTTGGAAATTGTCAAACGCCTTCTTGGTTTTATTTACGAGAGTTTTTATGGCTGTATACTGGAAACTCGCCGCCATATTACGTCGTAATTCGTCATCTACGAGTGCTGGAAGCTCATGAGAGGGAAAAGTGAAGTCTTTACCGACTTCGTGCTGAACGGCTCTCAAAACGGCTGTCTTAAGCCCAGAGAAGGAAAAATCGTATTCGCCGGATAATTTGGCAATAGGTAAATGGAACGCGTGTGGATCGCCGAGTTCGGCGGCTTTGGCGATGGCTGGGCCGCCAGGATATGGCAAACCGATGATTTTAGCGACTTTATCAAACGCTTCGCCAACCGCGTCGTCTTGGGTTTGTCCGATAAGTTGATAATCACCGTGATTTTTGAATAGGACAAGTTGTGAATGTCCGCCTGAAACGATTAACGAAAGCATAGGGAATGACGGCTGTTGTTTCGGCAATGTTAGAGATAAATTGTCGGCTTGCTTGTTGATAAAATTGGCATACACGTGAGCTTCTACATGATGAATCTTAAAGAGTGGTTTATTGTGGATGATGGCGAGAGTTCTAGCGGCGAGAGTGCCGATTAATAGCGAGCCAATAAGCCCCGGCGCGTAAGTAACGGCGATGGCGTCAATATCGTCCCAAGTGCAATTTGCGTCAGACAAAGCTTTTTTAATGACGGGATTTACGACTTCCAAGTGGCTACGCGCGGCAATTTCTGGAATAACTCCGCCGTATTCTG
>UNSR01000011.1:0-8589 GCA_900557595.1 Candidatus Saccharimonadota bacterium
TCGCACATCATCTTTAGCCGATTCGCCTAAGTGCTTTTTAATTGATTTATATAGATCGTCTGCATCGATTTTATGCTTGTTATATAAATCAAATTTTGAAGCATCTCCGTGAAAAAATGATTTATATTCTTTTTCAGGAAGAAAATCTCGGAATAGCCCTTTGAGGTCTGATAAATCCTGGCGGTAAGCGTCATACTTTTCGATCATGATATCAGACAGGCAGCTATCTTTCCTAATAAACTGACTGAAAATTGTCCATTGATAGACCGATTCTAAGGTTTCTATCAACTCGTATCGATCATCGCCGATTGCTGCGGCTATGTCGTCTTGCTGATCTTCGTAATTCTTATCAGAGAATTCTCCTTTTATTTCAAGGGATTTATCGTCAAACAATTTTTCTGCATTCCATTTTAGTCCAATTGCTGCACCGACAGCTTCGCTTATAATGCTTTTATTGTCAGCAGAAGGTTGTAGCAGTTGAATTATACTTGATTTTCGAGATTTTCGCGTTTGAGATTGATCCAGCAAGATGGACTTAATCTGCTTAGCTTCTTTATCGCCAGCTCCAATAAACTCCATGAATTTTTGCAAGTTTTGGCTATCGAATGACGAAATTACGCCGTCTACTCCTCCTTCGATCAAGAAATTGCCGCGATACTTAATAATGTGATGTAACGCCAAATAAATTAAGCGAATATCTTGTTTTTCTGGGTTGTGAAATAGTTCGCTGCGCAAGTGGTAAATTGTCGGATATTTTTCCCTATATGTCTTATCTGTAAATGCGTGATCTGAGAATAATATGTTGGCGTCAAGATCTAAAGACGAGCTTTTGTCGTCTATATAGAGCATGGATTCTGTCAGACGTAGATAGAAATTGGGATCGACGTTGCAGATTTCATTGTTGAATATTTGCTGCAATAATGTAATACGTCGCTTTCTTCTGGCGAGTCTTCTGCGTGATGAGCGGAATGAGCGCCTTAGTTCAGCCTTTTGGGCTTCATTAAATAAATTTGCTCCCCACATGTTCTGATGTTTATGTCTACGCAGACTGAAATCTTCGTTGATGACCGCCCACCCTACGCTACCTGTGCCGATGTCTAGACCTATAGAATATGATTGTTTCATTGTAATATCCTTGTTTAATTATTCTCAGTATATCGTTTACTTTTGGGGTTTACAATATTGCTTTAGTCGTATATACTTCTACTGTACCGTTTCGGTACTTCAATATAACACTACAGGTTAAAATAAAGCATTAGCTAAAATGTTTCTACAAAAGATTCAGGCGGTAGGCCTGTTTTTTTGACCCATTAGGAAGTAGCCGTTAAGTCCGCCGTCATCTCCAGTAACATTTAGTAGGGCTTGTGCTTCTGCTCGTTTGGTTGCTGATGGGTGGTTGTTTGCGTGATATTGAAGGTACTGACGATATGATTCATTTCCTTGCATAAGAAAAAATCTCCTTATTGATAAGGAGATTTGGGGTTTGTGCTATATGCTAGTTATTAGTTAAATCCACAGAAGTGTTGAACGGCTACTTGACTTTTTGGACCTACGCCTATTCCAATTTTTGTATACTTAGGATCTTGTATTGCTTTACGGTGAGACTCTGAATTCATCCACCAGTTAAAGGCGCCACGACTACTAATGTTTGCTCCCGCAGTCCAATTTTCGCCGCTCATAGTACATTTAGCCTGCTGGTATATCAGATAATACATTTCTTGCGTGTACATATCACCTAATCCAGGTATATTATGTTGCCTGTAGCCTTTAGTTTCCATGTCATCTGCCTTGAGTTGTGCTGATTTCTGCACGTTCTCGTCCATGACTAGCGGTGCTACACCAATTCTTGCCCGCTCCTGATTTACTAATTCTAGAATTTCTTGAGGGTCAGCGGGACCATTGTCGTATTTATCGAATGCTGGTTTGTGTGGCTTTGGCTGCTGCTCTTGTTGTTCTTGAGCTGCCGCTAGTGCCATTTGATTATCTAAGCGCCTTTTAAGCCATAAACTACCACCAGTACCTGCTATAAGCAGTAAAACAGCAGTGATGATTACGGCTTTTTTCATGGTTGCATTGTAGCATAACAGGGGTAAAAAGTTAAGGTATGTTTACTTTATTGTAAATGTTCCCATTACATCACCATATATTTGATCAACTAAGTTTCCTGGCGCAATTACATAGACTATACACATCTGGTTTCGTCTTGTGCCAATATAGTATCGAAGTGTATTTTGGCTGCCGCTTTTCTCTAAAGATGTCTCCAGAAATCCCGAAATCAAACCTCCAGTAGCATCATCATACTTTCGCGAGGTTTCAGTAACCGTATAACTTTGATCTCTTAGTTCTTTTATCTCACCGTTAAAAACATTGTCTATTGTTTCTCTTTTTGCTATCGATAACTCACTGCCATTCTGCGTATAAGCGATACAACCAACCTTAACCATAGCTTTATTATTCGCCAATATATCAGAATAGATTGACCCTGATATCGTTACACCATTTTCACCTTGTATGTCTTTGTCTTTCCTGGCGTTTTCAGACAGTTTTACACTAAATTGATCGTCTCCGTATACAGTATTAAGAGTCGATGCACTGTACTTCGACTCCCTACTTTGAATATAGCTATAGGAAACATTCCCGAGCATAAAAAGCAGCGAGAGCGCCAACAAACCAGCTAGAGCGGTAACCGTTTTCTTCTCATTAGCATCAATCTTTTTTACAGAAATCATCTGCTCGTAACTCAAGCTATTTAGCTCCATCGGCTTATAATCATTGATCCGCCTTAAAGCTTTCACGCATCGAGTCAAGTACCAGACACCAACAAGAGACGGAACAATGAGTACTCCTAACACAGCACTCATCCATGCAGATACCTTTGCGTTATTCCCTAGCCTTCTCATACCCATAGAGGGAAGATATAATATTACGATGGAAAGAATAGGAATAACAACAATATATCCAAAACCTTCCTGATCTCCATATAAAAGACCCAAAACACCTCTAAAGATACCCACCATAGAGAATACTATGGTTAGCCACTTACCGAGCATGCCAGCCTTCCAGACGGCATATGCAGCCTCTCTTTGGGATTTTTTTCTGTAGTACTTATTAATAACGCTATAGATATTAGCATTATTGCGATCCTTCTTTGCTTTTTCCATCCGCCTTCTCCTACAAGGTTAAATGATTTACTGTCATTATAGCATTTATAATACGCTCTTGGTTTGTTAATCATTGATATCTTGAGGATTGTTTGGTATACTAGAGTTGTCAATCGACTGGTCAAGCGTATCTGCGCTAATAGCGGAACCATCGAGTCCGCGCCCAGTCGATTTTCTTATGCCTGAAATATCATAAGCTAACACATTGCCTAATTTATCTACCTCACCGATATGGTCTCTGGCGTATATAGCCTGCTCTTGAGCTTTACGTAGGTTAATCATGGCTGGAGCATTTTCACTCATTCCTTGACCACGCAAGTATTCTTCACGCTGTCGTAAACGTGTTATATGCTCGTTGTATGATCTGACTTGTGCTTCATGTTCTGGATTGAGCTTGTATTTAACGTCTTCATTGACATTTTCAGCTTCTTGTGTTACACTATCCACATGAGAATCCCCTAGATGGTGTAACTCAGTTGACGGGTTCATCCCTGCTGGCTCCATGGGGGGATTTTCTTATTGTGGCGTGATCATTCTCGTCGTTGATATTTTGGGCTTCTCGTGCTATATTACGATCAGAAGCCTCTGTGTTATGACCAGGTTCGATAAGTTCCCCTGGCGACACAGGGGCTTTTCTTAAGTTGCCCTCATAGAGAGTATTTCGCCCTATTATCTGTCTTCTAAGAAATTTACAGGCTATTTGATCATTGATATCTTGAGGATTGTTTGCTATAGTGGAGCTATTAATATCCCCTCCCTTTAAGAGGTTCATCCTCTGAGGGGATGTTTCTAGAAGAATCCCCACTTAAATCCCGGTAATGGGATTCGGGGATTTTTTTCTGTATTATTTGGTTATAATTCTCCAACGATCTAAATGCTGATATTCCCTAAGACCCGCGTTTCACCTTTATTCCTGACACCCTAGGGGTGATATAATTACTATAATATGCATGCCGCGGTCCAATCTATAACCATAAAAGTGAGCGAAGTTGATCCTGCTTTGCTTAATGACGCGGATGAGCTGCAGAAATTGTTAAGAAATGTTACGGAATTGGCGGGCTTGCATTCTTTGGAATCAGTGACGCATCAATTTTCTCCGCAAGGAATCAGCGCTGCCCTGCTTTTGTCGGAGTCGCATATCGCTATTCATACGTGGCCAGAAAGCGGTGTGGCGTATATAGCGATGACAACTTGTAAAATGCTGGATGATGATAAATTGCAACAAATAAAAGAGCTGATTGCACGGCTGCTGGGCGCGAAAAACATAATTATGAAAGAAATGGCATTGTAATATGAAACGAACCAAGGCGCGACTTAAAATTAATCAGATTTTGACCGGCAAGAAGACTAATTTGCGAGTTGTTGGCTGTTTGCTTTTTCGCGAATGGGATAAGAAAGACAAGCGATTTTACTATTGGGAAGAGTGGGAGATTACAGGGTTGGCTGATTATGACAGCTGGGTGGAATATGATCACAGCGATCAAACCGTTTCTTTGTACGAGCCGATTCGTTTTACTCAGGCAATTGACCCAACGCAATTGGAAAAAGGTCAATCATTCACCGTTTCCGAGCAGGATGGCAAGGATCATGTTGTGGTGGTTGACGAGGTTGGAATTGGTGAAATTATGAACATCAAGGGCAAAAACACGTATCAAGTCTTCCCGAAAGAACTGATGGCGTACGCTACTTTGAGGGATACTGGCGCGCCGAAAAACCGTCAGTTGATTACGATTGAGAAGTATAACAATCGCGAATACGACGCCTACCGTAAGGTTCAGTTGAGCGACAAAGAACAGAAGAAAATGTTCGGCAGAACCATTAAGCCGATTGACTGGACGACGATTATTTTCATTGTCATATTTATCGCTATTATTTTGTTTGCATTCGTCTTTGATAACAATTCTGACAGCAGTAATGGTGGAGGTCACGGCGGATCGCGCAGTGTTTACGGCGGCAGTAGTGGCGGGCTTGGTAAATAAAAGGAGTTATAATGTCACGATCAAGTACGAAAAAACGAGAGCAAGTTGCTTTATTTGCGGCGGCAATTTTAGTAGCAATTGGCGGAATTATTTACGAGCTGATTTTAGGCGCGGCTGCATCATATCTGGTGGGCGATTCGATTTTGAGCTTCAGCCTGGCAACTGGCGTAACGCTGTTTGGCATGGGAATTGGCTCGCTGCTGGTCAATTACATCAAACTTCATCCAGCAACCAGCTTCGCAACGAACGAAATTATTCTGGGATTAATTGGCGGAAATTCGGTGATGTTGATGTATTTGGGTTTTGTTTTTACGCGTTCGCATTGGCTAATTTTTGCCGTCATAAGTCTGGCAATTGGTATTTGTATCGGGCTGGAAATTCCGCTTTTAATGAAGATGTTTCAGGAATTCGGGCGTAAATCTTCGGTGAAATTGTTTAGCAAAATTTTAGCGCTCGATTATTTTGGGGCGTTAATTGCGTCGCTATTATTCCCGCTCGTTATGCTTCCGTATCTTGGTTTGATGCGCAGCGCGTATCTGGTGGCGGCGCTGAATATTGGCGTTGCGGTTCTGATTCTTAAGCAAATGAAAGCGTCGAAAATTGTGATGACAATTAGCGTTATTGCAACAATGTTGCTTTTGGGGTTCTTTATTTATGCGACGGAAATTGAGCACGGAATCGATAAGCGAACGTACAAAGATCCGGTGATGTGGCAGCAACAGACGCCGTATCAGAAAATTGTCCTGACTAGATATAAGAATGATACGAGGTTGTTTTTGAATCGCAATCTGCAGTTTTCCAGCCTTGATGAAGCGCGCTATCACGAAACGCTGTCCACTTCCGCTCTGTCTTCAGTCGCTAATCCGAAGCGCGTACTGATTATGGGCGGCGGCGATGGATTGTTGGCTCGGGATGTTTTGAAATATCCCAGCGTTGAGCATATTACGTTGGTCGATATTGATGAGACGATGACTAATCTGGCGAAAACTAATCATCTTCTCACCGATATAAATCAGCGCTCTCTACATGATCCGCGCGTTTCCATTGTGAATGCGGATGCTTTTCAGTTTGCCTTCTCTACCAAGGATAAATATGATGTTGTGCTGATTGATCTGGTGGATCCGTCGAATGAGAAATTAGCCAAATTGTATTCTGAGCAATTATATCGTCAAATTGGCAATATTTTAACGGAGCGTGGCGTTATGGTGACGCAAGCGACGTCATCATTTTTCTCTCCGCACGCTTTTTATATGGTAGCAAACACCGTCAAATCATCTCACCCAGAGCGATATGTGACGGCGTTTTCGGTCAATGTGCCGTCATTTGGCGAGTGGGGTTTTGTGATGTCTACGCCGCAAGCTGAGGTTGTAGCTAGCCAGCCATTGCCGAAAAACCTACGATATCAAAACCAGAAATTACTCACCTTCCTGACTAAACAAAACGCCATATCGGTGCCATCTGGACCGACTTCTACGCTGGTTTCTCCGCGAATCACCGACGTTTACAATTCCGATATGCGTCAGTGGCGATACGAATAGTTTTTAAGCGGCGGTAGCGCTCTTTTTTCGTCGGCGGCGTCGTCTTTTTGGCGTGGCTGAGGCTAGCGGCGTAACTGTATTGATAGTGGTTTCTGTGGGTGCGTTATCATTGCCGCGAATTTGCAGAACAACTTCGCCATCGTTTGTTGCGGGTTGCTGCTTTTCCGGTTGGCTATTGACCACTGGAACGTTGTTTGCGGGCTGCGGTTGAGGTTTGGCTGGTTGCTTTTTTTGATTGCGAACAGGTTTTATTGCGGCATCAATTTCCTTCTCAACATCTTCCCTGTTTCGCGAATACATGCGACGCGAATGTTCAATAATGTGTGGCGTGTTGTCGGCTTGGTTTGGTGGAAGTTCCAATGTGCGGGCAGAAAACGCGGGAGTTTTTTCGCCACCGATAACCATATTGACAACGAAATTACGATTGTGCATCTGTAGAAGGTCGATTGACTCAAAGTTCGGCTCGAATTGCTTAGCAAGAATCGGCGCATCGTCAGCAGAAACTCGGAAGGAAATCATGGTGCCGACGTTGCCGAAAACTGCATCGCGAACCGTGTCGCTCATTTGGGAAATGTACTGGTTGGCAACGGTCAAGTTAAGGCCATATTTTCGAGCCTCGGATAGAATAGTTGCAAATGAATCGGTGGCAAAGTTCTGGAACTCGTCGACGTAAAGATAGAATGGGCGGCGGTCGCGGACGTCAGGAATGTCGCTTCGAGACATGGCGGCAAGCTGAATTTTCGTGACCAAGAACGAACCGAGTATGGCGGCATTATCTTCACCAATTAGACCCTTGGACAGATTGACGATTAGAATCTTTCCTTCGTCCATAATCTGGCGAATATTGAACGTGGATTTCGGCTGCCCGATGATATTGCGGATGATCGGATTGGCAGTGAAAGCCCCGACTTTATTTAAGACTGGCGCAATTGCCTCGGCGACAAACTTGTCATTCCAGCTGGCAAATTCGACATTCCAGAATTGCAAAACCACGGTGTCGCGGCAATAAGTCAGTGTTTCTTTTCGGAATTCTTTATCTGTTAGCATGCGAGTAATGTCGAGCATCGTCGCTTCTGGTCGATCCAGCAAAGCTAAAATAGTGTACCGCAAAATATATTCAAGCCGCGGTCCCCACGAATCGCCGAAAATGCGCTTCAAAACGCCGATGATCTCTGATGAGATGTTGGTTTTTTGGTTCGGGTTCGTGACTTCCAGTGGGTTGAATCCCAGAGGATACGCGGTGTCGGCTGGATTAAAATAGATCACGTCGTTCAATCGGCTGCCGGGGATAAATTTCATGTTGTTGATTGCGAAGTCGCCGTGCGGGTCGATGATGGCATATCCTTGATTATGGAAAATGTCGCTTAAGGCGAAGAGCTCTAGCAGTCCGCTTTTTCCGGCGCCCGTTTGCCCGATTATGTAAACGTGGCGCGAGCGGTCGTAGCGCAACATGCCAAATTGGTGGTTGATACCGCGGAAGTTGGTGACGCCAAAGGCAGAAATTTGGTCGTCGTTGACATCTTCGCCGGTTAAGACTGGCAATTTGGATGGCGGTTCTGCGGTTTTGGAGCTCGCCCAAACTATATTTGGCGTTTCAACGTTGGTGTGTGGCAAGTGAAAAACTGACGCCAATTCTTCTATATTTAAGATAAAACCGTCGCCGATAAACGAGCGCTTGCGATATTTATCAATAAATTCTTTACCAAACGCGCCCTTGACGGCGTGAAATCCGTTGAGATTTGTCGAATTGAACTGCTTAAACGTGCCGACGAGCGCCTGCATGCGAAGCTTGGCGTTCGTCTGACTTTCGCCCATATAAACCAAGCGAATCTTTACTTCATAGCCGAGCTTGGTCGCCTTTTTCTCTGCTTCAGAAATGCGAGTTTTATCGCGGTCTGACAATTCGACAGT
>UNSR01000012.1:0-8445 GCA_900557595.1 Candidatus Saccharimonadota bacterium
GAGCCTTTGAATAGAATTGTCGTATCTTTAATGTCGCTATTTTTCAGGAATTCTCCAGCTTCAAGCGCCGTGTCAAAAGAAATTACTTTACAGCCATTTTTCTTAGCAATTGGTGCGAGGTGTTTTTTAGCCATTTTACCGACGGTGATGAGCAATTCTAACTGTTTAGGGTCGCAAATTTCGCCGATTTTTTTATGCTCTGATTCAGATGTTTCGCCTAGTTCATTCATATCGCCCAATACGGCAATTTTATGATTGGCAGAGATGGAATAGAGCGTTTTTAACGAATTTTCCATGGCAATAGGGCTGGCGTTATAAGTGTCGTCCAGTAATGTACAGCCGCGTATGCCGCGTAAAATATTCATTCTTCCTGAAACTGGTCTGATTTTTGTTAAAGCCGCCGCAACTTCTTCAATATTCATTCCGCAAGCCAATCCTGCCGCCGCCGCGCCAGTGATTGAGCGGATGTTGTGTTTGCCCAATACAGAAATATTAATATCCTGAGAAGTTCCCTCGGAGTGTTTCAGATTGACAATACAGCCAGTATCTGTAGTCTTTTTAATTTCCAGGAAAACATCAGCGGATTCGTCGCCGTAACTCACGCGATTTCCAACTATGAGATTATGATATTTTTCGTCGATATCGTGAAGGTTGAAGATGGTTTTTTTAGCGACTTGGCTGATGGACAATTCCTCATGAGCCACTGTATCCATATTTTTGAAAAATTCCATATGTTCAGGAGCGACAGAGGTAATTATGGCAATGTCGGGTTTGATATAGCGCATAAAAGTAGCCATTTCACCAGGGCAATCAATGCCACATTCTTGAATAATTATATCTGGCGATTCGGGGTTTTTTATGCTGGCGTGTGCTGCGAAGAAGACTTTTAGCCAGGCTAGGGGAGATTTGGCGTTTTTTGGCCCGTCTACGCCTAAGATTTCCAGCGGCGCACTTAAGGTTGTGTTTAAATTGCCACGACTATGGCGCACGGTGAATTTTTCTGATAAAACAGTGGCGGTTGCTGATTTTACGCTAGTTTTACCAACGCTGCCGACTACGGCAATTAGTTTGGTGTCGGGATGAGATTTAAGATATTTTTTTACATAAGAACCAAGAATTGTTTCTAAGAGATGTTTGAATAATTGCATGGAGTTATTATAACAGATTGAGGAATAGTAGGGAGAAGGGCGTGGGGTTGCTTTTTTAATGATTTTATGGTATTATAGCAGTTATGAATACAAGCAGATCCAATAGAGAGCGAATGAGATTGAGTGAGGTTGCTGCTGAGGTCACGAGATCTTCTGAGTATATGGAAATATGCTCAAAGTTAGGTGGGACGGCATTAAAAACGGTAGGGGCAAAGCGGCATGTTGTGTCTAAAGCTATAGATATTCAGCGTAGTAAACAAGAAAGTCAATATGAAACAGACGAAGACAGAGCTCTGAAATTAATACAAATTATGCCGTATTGGCTTGATGCTCAGGTAAAGCTTAATAATCATAAGAGTGATATGTCTCACAAAGAGATAAAAAAGTGTAAAGAAACAGTTACGACATTCAATAAAATCATACGTACTATGATAGATGAAGAGCAGTGTAGTAGTATGAAGGAAACTATGGATTCCATCAATGAGGTTATGTTAATGCTTAATTATACTCGCTCGGAGATTGAGTACGCTAGTCAGTCGTTTTATGCTGTGATTCAGGGAATGCGCCATGAAATTGCTGCTGAAAGTGCCTTAAACTGGACTCCGGGAGTTGAACTTGCTGAAATGACTAGTACTGAAGATGATCTTAATGGAGGAGATATTCGTGTTCACTATGTCGATGATCAAGGCGAAAGGTTTGAATTTAACATTGATATAAAAGCGACTAAAATTTCTGCTTATAAGGCAAAAGAAAGGAATCGTAGACCGGGTTATTATGTAATCTGGTCGGAATTTGATGATGATGATTTTTGTGGTAGAGTGCTTCCTGAAGACAGAACTATCAAGAGTAAATGTTCTTACTATGAGAAAAAAATTAAGGAAATAGTTGCCATTGAAAGGCAAAGGCGTAGCAAAGCTCAAAGAACGCTGGGAAGGGCAGTCTAGGTAGAGTATGGAAGCTTATAAAGTTATTAAGCCAGCTAATCTTCAGGAGCTTGATGCTACATTACGCACTAATCCGTTGGGTTCAGAATTTCCAATAACGATTGAGGGGAATCTTGATGGTAATGATATTGCAAAAAGAAGAGGTGTTGTTCCTAAGAAAGAGGAAGCTACCTTTTCAGCTGCTTCTATTGATGTTGGAAAGAGCAGTGAAAATACTAGAATGATTATAACAATGGGGGAAGTTGCTATTAAGGGGGTTGCCTTTACGGGAAGAATCTCTGCATCGGAAAAAGGCGATGATGGTGATGATAATTTCCCTGAGCTACTAATCGTATAATACCGAATAATATCTAGATAATTAGCACTCACACTTGACGAGTGCTAATTTGTTGCGTTACAATAGATACGTTGTTAACGAAATGGAGGATAACGTGAGTACACCTATTAAGCCTCTTGGCGACCGTGTTGTAGCGGTGCGTGAAGAAGCAAAGACTCAGACAGCGAGCGGAATTTACTTGCCTGATAACGCTAAAGAAAAGCCAGTAGTTGCGGAAGTTAAAGCAGTTGGCGGCGATGTGAAGAACGTCAAAGTTGGTGATCGGATTGTCTATAAGGAATATTCGACTACGGATTTGAAAATTGACGGCACGGAATATTTAGTTGTTCGCGAAGAAGATATTTTAGCAACGGTTGTTGGATAAAAAGGGGAGTTTAATTATGGCAAAAAAAGTTTTTTATGATGACGATGCGCGAAATCGCGTGCTTGGTGGAGCTAGATCGCTATACGACGCAGTTAAGGTAACTTACGGTCCAAAGGGTCGCAATGTTGTGATTGCGAAGGGTTTTGGCGGTCCAACTGTTACTCATGACGGTGTAACTGTGGCTGAAGTAATTGAATTGCCAGAAAACGATGACGAAACGCTGGGCTATAAAGTTGGTGCCGATTTAATCAAACAGGCTGCTAAGAACTTGAACAAGCAAGCAGGCGACGGCACAACGACTGTAACGGTGTTGACGTACTCGATTTTGAAAGAGGCGAATCGATTGATTGCGGCTGGACATAATCCGATGGAACTTAGGAAAGGCATCGAGCAAGCTGGCGCGGAAATTGTTAAAGAATTGAACAAATTGGCTGAGCCGATTGAAGGCAAATCTGATCGCGTGGCTGAAGTCGCTACGATTTCGGCGGGAGATGCGGAAATTGGTAAATTGATCGCTGGCGTGATTGAGAAAGTCGGTAAAGACGGCGTGGTTACTGTTGAGGCTGGTCAAGGCTTGGAGCTAGAAGCTGAAGTTGTTGAAGGTTTTAGCTTGGACAAGGGCTGGGTGAGTCCGTTCTTTGTTACTGATGCAGGTCGTCAGGAAGCTGTGTATGAAAAGCCAGCAATTCTAATCACCGATAAGAAGATTTCTAGCGTGCAAGAATTCTTGCCAATGTTGGAAAAATTGGCACAAAGCGGTAAAAAGGACGTGGTTTTGATTGCTGACGAAGTTGAAGGCGAAGCATTGAGTATTTTGGTGCTGAACAAGCTGAAGGGCGTATTCAACACTGTAGCCGTTAAGGCGCCAAGTTTCGGTGATCGTCGTAAAGACGTACTTCGTGATATCGCTGTGTTGACTGGTGCGACTGTGATTTCTGAAGATCACGGATTGACATTCGAAAACGCTGGCTTAGAAGTTTTGGGCTCGGCACGTAAGGTGATTGTTGGCAAAGACGAAACGACAATTATCGAAGGTGCGGGTAAACCCTCAGGCGTGAAAGAGCGAATTGCTGAAATTAAGTCGCTTTCAGAAAATGCTTCTAGCGAGTACGAGAAAGAGCAATTTGACAAGCGCGCTGCGGCATTGTCTGGCAAGGTTGCGGTTATTAAGGTTGGCGGTGCGACTGAGACGGAAATTGATGAAAAGAAATTCCGCGTTGATGACGCCGTGGCGGCTACTAAGGCGGCTTTGGCTGAGGGAATTGTCGCTGGTGGTGGCGTAACTTTGGTCAATTTGGCTGGCAATCTAAAAGTTAGCGGCGCGGATAGTTTGTCGGTTGGTCGACAAATCTTGAAGGATGCTTTGAAGCAACCGTTCTTGCAGATTATGAAAAATGCTGGGTTGAATGCCGACGCGCTGCTTGCTCAAGTTGAATCTGGCAAACCTGGATTCGGCGTTAACGTTATGAAGCCAGAAGATGGTCTGATTGATGTGAAGAAGGCTGGCGTTATTGATCCAGCTCGTGTGACAAAAGAAGCTGTTCAAAATGCAGTGTCGATTGCATCAACTGCGGCAACTATGGGCGCTTTGGTGGTTGATATTCCAGAGGCTGAAGTTGCAGCTGCTCCTGGCGGCATGCCAGGAATGGGTATGATGTAAATCTGCCCCGAGCAATAAAAATCCCGCCGAAAATGGCGGGATTTTATTTTGGAGGAATGAATTAACGAGGATTGGAGAAATAGTCGATTTCTTTAATGATATCCAGTAGAGCCTGTGCGCGGCGAGCTTCGTCAACAATAGCTACGGCAGCGTCGTGTGCTGGTGCGATCAGAGTTTTATCGTCCGTAGAGCGAAGAAGTAATAGGTAAGTGTCAAACTTTTCCTCTGGAGAAACGTCCAGCTTGTCGACTAATGGACGCAACTCGTTCAAGGCAGTTTGCTTAATCGTATCGAGCGCAGGATCTGCGGCTGCAGTTGGAGCTGGAGCGCTGACTGCTGGAGTTGGCGTAACTGGCTCTGGAGCAGTAGGCTTCGTTATGTCAGTAGCAGGCTCATCGTTCTGGTCTGTAGCGACAGGATCTGGTGAGATGGTTGCAGGATTAATTACAGGTGAAGCTGTAGCATTTGTTTCTTCGAATTGTAAATTATTGTCTGTATTTTGTGATACGCCAGCTAATACCTTAGCCAGTTCTTGGTCGTCACTGAATGATTGATTAGCTTGAGAATCCATTATAACCCACCTTATATATTAAATTGTTTAAGCTTATATATGTTACACTATAACATGAGTTAATCAAGGAGCGCAAGATGTTAGATGATATGAATGTGATAAAACAATATGATCCAGGCGACGTTTTAAGCGGCGTTTTGAATATTCCAGAACAAGCTCGATATGAAGTGTCGATCCACGAAGGTGTGAATCAGCGTCGAGATTTTAAGAATATCGTGATTGCGGGAATGGGCGGTTCGGCTTTAGCGGCTGACATGGTTCGAGTTTTGACTGCGGGCTGGTTGCATATTCCGCTTGAAGTGGTGAAGGGCTATGATTTACCTGGATTTGTAAGTGAGGAAACGCTGGTTATTGCGGTTAGTCATTCGGGCAATACCGAGGAGACTTTGAGTTGTTATCAGCAAGCATTGGAGAAGAAGGCGTGTTTGGCGGCTATGTCGACTGGCGGAGCGTTGATTGAGCGAGCGAAGAGTGACAACGTAACTTACGCCCAAGTTCCAGCTGGCGCGCAGCCACGAATGTCGACAGTTTATCATCTGCGAGGATTATTGAAACTATTGCAACATTTTTGGGTGATTGATAATGATTTATATGATAAGGTAAAAAATAGTGCTGATTGGTTGGCGGGCGAGATATCTAATTGGACAGCCAAAACGCCAGAAGCTGATAATTTGGCGAAGCAGATTGCGAAATTAACAATTGGCAAGACGTTGGTTGTTTTTGGCGGTGAGTTGACTTGGCCGCTGGCGTATAAGTGGAAAATTAGCTGGAATGAATCAGCGAAGAATCTGGCGTTCTCGAATCAATATCCAGAATTTAATCATAACGAGTTCATTGGCTGGTCGTCGCATCCTGTAGAGAAGCCGTTTACGGTTTTTGATATTCGTAGCAATTTGGAGCGGGACAGAATCCGCGAGCGAATGGAGCTTAGCGATCGTTTGTTGAGTGGTAAGCGACCAAAGGCGCACGTACTGGAGCTTCGAGGAAAGACGCTTA
Organism: Candidatus Saccharimonadota bacterium; assembly: GCA_900557595.1. Classification (GTDB taxonomy): domain Bacteria; phylum Patescibacteriota; class Saccharimonadia; order Saccharimonadales; family Saccharimonadaceae; genus Nanosynbacter. Next base: position 6,021 of record UNSR01000012.1, read on the forward strand.
TGGAGCAATTGCTGTGGGGCTTGGTGCTGGCTGACGCGGCTAGTATTTACACAGCCATTCTCAATGGAGTCAATCCTGGTCCAGTTCAGCTGATTGAAAAATTAAAAGCGGAACTTAGCTAATTTAATATCGTAGAGATTCGATTGGGTCGCGTCTAGTGGCGCGGGCTGCTGGATATACGCCAGAAATTACGCCGATGATTATGGATAATCCAATTGATAAGACGGCTGTTTGCCAATAAATATAAGGCGTGAGCGGTAAATATAAGCTGGCAATATAAGCTCCTGCCAAGCCTAAGCCGTAGCCCAATATTCCGCCGAGGAATCCGATGATCGCTGCCTCGATTAAGAATTGATTGATGATGTCCCAGCCTGTGGCGCCGACGGCTCGTCTGACGCCGACTTCACGCTGGCGCTCGGCGACATTGACAAGCATCACGTTCATAACGCCTATTCCACCAATTAACAGAGAAATAATGCCGATGACAGTTAAGATTATCGAGAGGAACCTCGCGACATTAGACTTCTTTTCATTTATTTCTTCGCCAGAAACGATTCGATAATTCTTATCGCTATCATGATTCTTCTTCAAAATATCGTCAGCCGATTTTATGACTGAATTGAGATTTTTATGATCTTTGGTAGTTACGATGATTTGCTGAATTTGCGGCGTGCCTTGGGTAAATTTTTTAATCACAGACAATGGAATAATGGCGGCGTTATTAAAATTCACGTCCAAATAACTGGCTTGATTTTCAATATTCTTCAACACGCCAACAACGGTCAATGGTTGATTTCGGATGTAAATAACGTTTCCGATGGACCTTTCGGTGCCGAACAAATCGACCGATAATTGCTGGCCGACGACAACTCCGCCGATGTCGTTAATAAATTGCCCAGTAGCAATTTGCAAATTGGCGACGTCTTTTAGCGATTCCGTACTGCCGATTAACGCGGCGTTTTGGATATCGATTTTACCTTCGCGGGCGCGCAGTTCGGCGTGTAAAAACGCGATCGGCGCGGCTTTTGTGTTGGCAATTTTTCCTATATCCCTGGCGTCCGTTTCAGTCAATGTGTTGACCGTCGTCGTGTTGTCGGATTCGGTCAGCAGATTCGGGACAGCTTTTTGATTGCCAGACTTAACAATGGCAACAGGAGTGGATGATTGGTTGGAATTGTCGCCGAATAGGTGATTAAATCCGCCAGTCAGAGATAGAACCATGGTGATACTGGCGATGCCAATAGCTACGCCTACAATTGTCAAGAATGTTCGTCCGCGATTAGCTCGTAGCGCCTGAGTAGCGTTCTCAAAATGATTTTTTACTAATATTTTCACGATTTTTTCGCCCTCGATTTCTTTGAAGATTTTTGCTTCTTAGGTTTTTCTTCTTTTTCGTCGTCTACAATTAACTTCTTAGTGAACTTGCGCTTTTCCTTATGCTCGTCAGTGTCGATTTTTCCGTCCAGCATAGTGATGACGCGACTGGCATAATGAGTCAATTCTGGGTTGTGAGTAACCATAATTATGGTGTTGCCGCGACGATGCAAGTCGGACAATTCTTCCATAATGAGATGACTTGATTTGCTATCCAAATTTCCTGTTGGCTCGTCCGCTAAGATAATTGACGGACTATTAACCAACGCTCTGGCAATTGCTACGCGCTGAACCTGACCGCCAGATAATTGATGTGGCATATAATATTCACGCTGTCCCAGATGAAAAGTTTTCAGAATGCGGCTAGCTTCCTGGAGTCGTTTGACTTTCCCGAGTCCTTTATACGTTAACGGCAACGCCACGTTTTCAATTACAGTCAGGCGAGGAATAAGATTGAAATTCTGGAAAACGAAGCCGATGTGTTTGGAGCGAATTTTGGCGCGTCGTCGTGAGCTCAGATTGTCGACAGCGACATCGTCCAGATAATATTCGCCCTCTGATGGCTGGTCTAATAGTCCAAGGGTGTTTAATAAAGTAGTTTTTCCGCAACCGCTTGGTCCCATAATAGCGATAAATTCACCCTTTTTAACGGTTAAATCGACGTTATCTAAGGCGCGAATCTCAGCGTCGCCAAAGCCAAATTTTTTGGTGACATTAACAAGCCTAATGCGTGGTGGAATAGTTTCTTTCATCTTTGACTTATTATAGAGAATGAATGTGATTAAGTGCAACCATAAGGGACAATAAAGTTGTGGTATAATTATCAACAAGGAAGGGTGCAGGAGTGGTTGAACTGGCACGCCTGGAACGCGTGTAACGGAGCAATCTGTTCGAGGGTTCGAATCCCTCTCCTTCCGCCAAGAGATATTTGAGAGGGTATTATAGAAACAAGAAAACATTATACATACTTAATCAATATTTTGATAGACGCATATAATGCTGGTAAGCTACCAGAGATAAAAGATATTATTATCGAACCTGAATATGGGTA
>UNSR01000013.1:0-8348 GCA_900557595.1 Candidatus Saccharimonadota bacterium
TGTCGATGATGAGGGTCCCGTCCCTTGTTCTTTATTGAGGTCGTATACTGTCTGCGTACTCGTTAGAACACTTTCTCCTAGGTGATTCATTTCGTCTTGGCTGAAGTTGTTCTTCTTGGCTAGTTTGGTGGTTTCTCTAACTATATTTCCGCCTTCTTCTATAGTGAACGTCTCCACTACTGCGTCATTAGGCAAGTCTGCCTTTCCTTCTCTGTAGTCATCTACAAACCGAGCGATCTCTTCTTGTGCACTAGGTTTTTGCTCGGGCGTATTGGCTTGTCTTGCTATATACACGAGAGTGCCGCCAGCTATTAGGGAGAGAGACAGAGCTATCCTTCCTAACTTTTTAGGAAATTCTGTTGCCGTTGTTTTATTTTTAGATTCTACTATATTTGGTGATAGTTCTTTACTCATGTCTTATATATTACCATAAACGACATAAAAAGTCAATATTATTATCTAATTTGCAAGCAAGCTCTTGAGATTGTCTAATAAAAAAGGTATAATAGTACGTAAGTTTTATGACAACCTAAAAGAGGAGAATAAATTATGGCACAACCTAAGAAACAGAGTAGCCCACGTAAAACTGGTCTTCGTCGCAGCCACTTGGTATTAAAATTGGCACGTCGCGTTAACGCAACTTCACCAGTTAAAGTGAAGACAACCAAGCGTGAAACTGGTAAAACAACAAAATAATAATTACGAACAGGACGCTTAATAATGGCATCAAACCGTCATTTGGGACGAATTGTCGCACTGCAAACACTTTATGAACATGAATTTCGCAAAGAGGTTGGTGATAGCGATGTTGATTATAAGACTATTTTAAAGCGTAATTTGGCTGAATATAAATCATCGGTTGACGATATTGAATTTATCGATAATTTGATCAGTGGCGTACTTTCGACGCAGAGTCAATTGGACGAGAAATTGCAACCATTGGCGCCAGAATGGCCTATTAGTCAGTTGCCGCGAATTGATCGGGCAGTACTTAGAATTGGTTTATATGAATTGCTATATTGCGCAGATACCGTTCCGCCAAAAGTGGTGATTAACGAAGCGGTAGAATTAGCAAAAGCGTTCGGTTCGGATAACTCGGGTAAGTTTGTGAATGGCGTGCTTGGCACGGCACTCCGTACTCTCGTGGAGGAGTCCGACAGTGAGAACAAGCAACTTTGATAAGATAAAAAAATATTTTGGTGGCAGCAAGAAGCCGTTAATTCAGGAAATTGTACGCGAGCCAACCGCTGGTGGCGTGATTTTTCGTCGTAATAAAAAGGGTGAGGCAGAGTTTTTACTTTATCAGGATGCTCGCGACCGCTGGACAATTCCGAAAGGTCATATTGAACCAGGTGAAACAGCTCAAGTGACGGCTCGTAGGGAAATTGGCGAAGAAACTGGGCTGAAGAAAATTGAACTTCATGGCTGGCTAGGAAAGGTGAATTTTCGTTATCGTCGAATCGATAAATTGGTATTGATGACAACGCAAGTTTATCTAGTTAAGGCGTTGGATCCTAACGAGAAACTTCAAAAGGAGGAATGGATGAATGGTCTTAAATGGTTTAGTTTTCATGAGGCGCTGGATGAAGTTGAATATGAAGATATTGGCAAGCTGATTCTTTTGGCAATGAAACGAATTAGACAGGAGAACTTATAAATGAACGGAATGAACACTGCGCCATATCAAGATTTTGCGCGCGAAAAATTGGGTTTTGAATTTACGAATTTGGATTTGCTAATTACAGCTTTGACTCACCGTAGCTATGTGAATGAGCATCGAAAATCCGTTCATCACCATAATGAGCGCTTGGAATTCTTAGGTGATGCGGTTTTGGAATTGGCGGTAACGGAATATTTGTTTACGCATTTTTCTGAGCCAGAGGGAATTTTGACTGCTTGGCGGGCAGCTTTGGTGCGAACGGAAAGTATTGGTGATGCTGGCGATAAGTTGGGTTATGGTCCGCTGATTCGTATGTCAAAGGGCGAGAAGAACGGCTCGGATAGGGCGCATTTACAGATTTTAGCTAATGCGTTTGAGGCGGTAATCGGCGCGATTTATCTGGAGCGTGGCTTTGAAGATGCTCGCGATTTTATTCACAAGCATATAATTGTTAAGCTGGATGGAATTTTGGAGTCTGGCAGTTGGCGTGATCCGAAGTCATATTTGCAGGAGATTTCTCAGCGAGTCGACAATCAAACGCCGGTATATAAAGTCCTGAGCGAAGAAGGTCCAGATCACGATAAAGTCTTTACCCTTGGGGTTTTTGTTGGCGATAATATGATGGGGCGAGGCATTGGTCCGTCAAAGCAAGTTGCCCAACAGCAAGCTGCTCGTGCTGCAATTGCTAAATATAAAGAATCTGGCGAGAAATAATTAAAGTTTGCACGGCGTAAACTGCTCGTGTATAATGAAAATACAGTTTAATTCCAGGAGGAGGGGCAGAATGTCAACAATAGATCAGCAGTTTGTAGAATATACTGTAAAGGCATTGGTTGGACGTCCAGAAGACGTCGTAGTAGACCGAACCATTGATGAAAAGGGCGTTTTACTAACATTGACGGTTAATCCAGCAGATTTGGGTCGAGTTATTGGTAAGCGCGGCAGTACGGCACAGAGTTTGCGTACACTTCTGCGAGCTTTGGGCGCAAAGAATGACGCTCGATATAACTTGAAGATCGTTAACAATGATGGTTTTTCTGGCGCACGCGAAGAAAATGATTATAATGGTAGTGCTTCTGTGGATAACTCAACAGATGAAACTGTGGAAAATGAATCATCTTACGCAGAAAACACCAGAAAAGAGCTTGCAGAACTCGACGATCTTGATATATAATTAGAACCAGTTCAAGCACAGACATTATGCGAGAACAGCTCTATGCGAGACAATGGGTAACCATTGGGAGCCTTATTTGTGCTAAAAAACCGTCCTTACTGGGGCGGTTTTTTGGTGGGGAATAATTTCTGTAAAAAGACATGAAAATAGCCCGCCAAGAGGCTCAAGTCGAGACTTAATGTCTCAACGAGCTATTCTCATTGACGGGCGTTAAGCCCTATTCTGGGAGAGCATCCATTCCTCGCGGGGGCGGGTGAGGCAAATCTGCTTCACCTGCTTTTGAGCGATTCGTCTGAAGGCCCTATAGGCCGTGCTTTCATCGACCCTCAGCGCTTCCATGAGCGTGCAGATATCGAGGGAGGGAGTAGCGCCTTCCTTGTTGTAGATAACCAAGCAGTCATCCCTACTCTCAATCTTAACCTCGTCAATAACATTAGATTTTTTGAATGTTATTGACACAGATTCAGCATTGGGCGCAAGCATGCCAGCGAATTCCACCACAGGGTCTTCTCGTCTGTCTGAGTGAAGACTGTAGTGTGCAGGGTCTCCCATCCTTACGGATAGAATGACATAAATAGTCCCTGCTTCGTCGGTAGAGATGCGGACGGGATAAGACAACCAATCCACCGCCTCTTCAATTCGTTCGAGTGTGCGCTTGTTGATCTTGGTGATGCAAGACATGACGTTTCTCTTTCTCTAAGGGCTACTTCTGTTCGGTTGAACAAAAGCTGATATATATATATCATACCTGGACAATTAAGTCAACACTTGCTACACTGTAACAGATGAGAAAGTTTCAAGTAATTACGCTTTTCCCAGAAATGACAACGGGAGTTTTTAATAACTCCATGATGTGGAAGGCTCAGAAAGACGGTATCGTGGAGCTTACGACGGTGAATCTGCGGGAGTTTGGTTTGGGTCCTCGTCGTCAGGTTGACGATACTCCTTATGGCGGCGGCGACGGGATGCTTCTTATGATTGAGCCGTTATGGAAAGCTGTAGAATTTGCGAAATCTCAGGATGAAACAGCGAAGGTGGTGTTAATGAGTCCGCGCGGGCAGCGATGGAAGCAGGCTAAAGCTCAGGAGGAAGCCGATGATGACAGGGGTGTGATATTTATTTGTGGGCGATACGAGGGTGTTGATGAGCGAATTTTAGAACTAGTTGATGACCAATGGAGTATTGGCGATTTTGTGCTGACGGGCGGAGAGCTGGCGGCAATGATGATGATTGATTCTATTGTTAGGTTGATTCCTGGAGTTTTGGGCGGCGAAAAGTCTGCGGAAATTGAAAGTTTTTCGGATGGAGAAACATTGGAATTTCCACAATATACACGACCCGAGGAGTTTAAAGGTTTACGTGTACCGGATGTTTTATTGAGCGGACATCACGGAAAAATTGCCGAGTGGCGTGCTGAACAATCGCGGATATTGACCAATAAAAATACCCCATAGAGACGGGGTATTTTAAGTTGTGGTGGATTTGTCGTAGAGCGAAAGATACTGTTTTATGGTGTTTATTTTTGTAACGTTCGCTGATTTAACTTTATGACGTTTTTATAAAAAGTGCAAGTGCTTTCGTAAAAAATACAACAAGCTTGAGCTTTTTTGACGCGCAAGCTATACTGAAATTATGTCTAGAAAAGTGAATAAAATTGTTAAATTGATTACAGGACTATTAATAATGGTGCCATTATTATGTCAATTATTTACGTTTGAGAAGTTTTCTGCGGTTCTTACTTCTGCGGGGGTTCCGTCGTCTTTAAGTCTTACGATTGCGATAATATTGGTGGTTGCCGAGCTAACGTCGTTGCCGTTTTTAATTGATATGGATATATCTAAAAAAGCCATTTTGGTTAGTAGGGTGTCTGGTTTTTTGAGTCTGGCGGTTATGGCGGTAATTAGTTTTTTGGCGTTTGCGAACGGGCACGCGGCAGTGATATTTGGTGCAACGATAAAGAATGTGAATAATGTTGCTGCGATTTTTCTGGTATTCGTGATGTGGATTTTGCTGATCTGTGCAAATTTATCAACGAAAAAAACAGCCAAATAATTGGCTGTTAAATTTCAAACTTGGCTGGGATGGAGGGATTCGAACCCCCGAATGGCGGGACCAGAACCCGCTGCCTTACCGCTTGGCGACATCCCAACGGCAAACATAATTGTACTATAGAAAAATGATTTCCGCAAGCGTTTACGGGTGGTCGTTGACGCGATATACTTATAATATGAATTTACAATGGATTGTGAAGCTAATTGCTGACGGACTAGTGGTGCCGGTCGTGCTAATTGGTGCGTACGCGCTGATAAAATTGATTCCAAATAAAGAGAAGTATCAAGTTTATAGCCAAGTTTTGATGGCCGGCTTGACTGCTTACGTGGCGGCAAAAATTATCGGGTCAATTTATCAACCAGATCAGATGCGCCCGTTCGAGATTCTGGGTGTATCTGCTGGTGCGTCATTCCTTAATAATCCGGGTTTTCCGTCTGATCATGCGCTATTTACAATGGCAATTACTTTGGCGGTATTCTTCGGAGCAAAGAGCTGGCGGCTGGCTGTTGTTTGTCTGGTTATGACGATTCTAATATGTGTCGGTCGGGTTATTGCATTGGTACATACGCCACTTGACGTTGTTGGCGGATTATTGATTGCCTGCGTAGGGATTGTTTGGTATAAACCGATGAATCTCTTGAAAAAACATAATATTTAAGCATATACATTTGCAATATTGACAAGTTTACGTTACAATTTACGTATGAAATTATTGTCAGCTATTTTCCGTGAAGAAATATCAGATTACACATATCCATTTTCAAGGCGAGTTTTCTTGAGGATTTTGGCGATTTTAGTTGCTAGCGGCGTGGCTATCTGGTTGCTGGCGCTTGCGTTTGATAAATTTATGATTACACCCGTATTTTGCGCGAACGCTGAGCATATTTCTATTTGTGCAAACAGCACAAGCATCGCATCTTACGTTGCGTTAGTTTTGGCGGGAATTATGTTGGTGCCGGTGTTGGCGGTATTTGGTATTAAGCGACCTCTATTGGTAGTGATCGCGGCAACTGTGTCATTGTGGGGCGCTACATTATGGGCTGGCGGATCTTGGATTTTGTCATTGCTATGGGTAGTTTTGGCGACAGTTTTGGTATATTTGTCGTTAATCTGGTTGAATAGAATTCGCGGCAACGGCGCAGCAATTTTATTTATGACTTTATTTGCGATCTTAGCACGAGTTGTCTTAGCATTATAATCACTGTACACTAAGTGTATGGAAATCATTATCATTATTCTCTTAATCGTTATTACTATTGGTTTGGGCGCGACTTTATTTGTCTTGCAATCAAAAATCAGCGAGCTAAAAAATCAATCATCCGTCGAGCTAATTAAAACCGATGTCGTGGAATTGGGGCGGACTATTGCAAAACTGAATGAATCCGTTAGTGATAAGTTGGAGCGAAGCAATGCGCAAGTTCAGACTTCCGTGCAGAAACAATTGTCAGAAAGTGCGAAGTTGGTGGCTGATGTGACGCAGCGATTGGCGAAATTGGATGAGACCAATAAGCGTGTGGTTGATGTAGCGACCGATCTTAAAACCTTGCAAAACGTGTTGCAAAACCCAAAGCAGCGTGGCGTTTTTGGGGAGTTTTATCTGGAGAGTGTACTGGATAACGTTTTGCCAGCCAAGCAATATCAAATGCAATATCGCTTCAAGGACGGCGAAATTGTTGACGCAGTGATTTTGCTTGACAAAGGGCGGATTTTGCCGATTGACAGCAAGTTTTCTTTGGAGAATTACAATCGCATGATTAACGCTGAGACAAAATCTGAGCGTGAAATGTGGCTAAATAAGGTGAAGGCTGACCTTAAGGGGCGAATTGACGAGACTAGCAAATACATTCGTCCGCGCGAAAACACCATGGACTTTGCTTTTATGTTTATTCCTAGCGAATCTTTGTATTACGATCTTCTGATTAACAATGTCGGTCAGGGCGGTTCGAGTCGCGATCTGATTGAGTACGCGTTTCGGGACAAGCGGGTTATTATTGTGAGTCCGACTAGTTTTCTGGCGTACCTACAAACCGTTCTTCAGGGGCTTCGTAGTTTGCAGATTGAAGAGCAGGCCAAAGATATTCAAGTTCGAGTTGGGCAATTGGGTGTTCACATTAAAAAGTTTGACGAGCTGATGACAAAAATGGGCAAGAGTTTAAGCACGACCGTTGGTCATTATAACAATACGTACAAGGAATTGGGGAAGATCGATAAGGATGTCGTGCGAATTTCTGGTGGCGATAACCAAGCGCAGCCGGAGCTGATTGATCGGCCGACTCAGGAAGATTGACATAAAAAATACCCCGCCGATTAAGCGGGATATTTTATTGTGAAGTTATAATCTATTCTTCGTCTTTGTTTCGGTAATTGACGAGTAGAAATAGGTTACCGCCTAATGCTGCGCCGATTAGGGTAGCGGCAATTACTTCCAGGCTAAAGCGTGAATAGCTTTTTTCGCCTTCAGCTGGCAACACTCCGTTGCTGCGTAGTTGAGAGTCGGTTTTCTCTGTAACAGCCAAAGAAACTGCCGGGTTCAAAGTTGCGCCTGAGATGTAGATTTCGCGTGGGTAAGTGCGGCCGTTTTTCTCAGTTTGAGCAGTACTTTGCTCTTTTTGGATTTTTGCAATAGCAGTACTTTTAATGTACGAAGAGATTGAGCCAGATACGACAAGACCAATCATCAATGCCAAGCCAATTCCAAAAGCTTGACCAGCTGCTTTGATTTCTTTGCGCTGCAATACTGCGGCGATGCCAAATACAAATACAGCGGTACCGACTAATTCCATTGCGAAGATGCTCCAAGAGAATGCAGTGAATTGGTCGAAGCTTAGGGCGAATCCACCGTTTGTTAATGAGCCAACAAGCACGATAGCTGCCATTGCGCCGAGGAATTGTGCGCCCCAGTAAAATGGTACAAGTACGGTCTTTAGCTTACGCATCGTCCATAGACCAAACGTGACAGCTGGGTTTACGTGTGCGCCAGAAATGTTGCCGATAACTGCAACGATGAACATCAACGCAAAACCGACATACATCGATGACAAAATATCTGATGCGAATAATGCGGCAAGTGTCAAAATGAACGTGCCGATGACTTCCGCAATAACGATGTTAATTAAGTTGTTTGGTAATTTAGAATCTAGTTCGACACGCTTGCTTTTAGCGGTAGATTCAGCAACGACGCGCTTGACGGTCGTTTTGGTTTCAGTCTTAGCGGCAGCGGTTTTCTTTTCTGCGGCTTTAACTGGGGCTTTCTTTGAAGTTTTCTTCGTAGCCATATTCCCTCCTTAAAGTAATATCACGACTATTATAACATAATTTGCTATACTGTAGTTATGGGATTATTTGTAAATCAACAGGATCAGCGCAGTGAATTGCAAGAGCGAATTGCGGCGGAGTTAAGAGAGAAGGCGAAGGCTTCGAGTTTGCAAGAAAAGGCAACTATGGACGGCGTCGACGACATAA
>UNSR01000014.1:0-8286 GCA_900557595.1 Candidatus Saccharimonadota bacterium
AATAAGCTAACTTTCGCCAATATTCCAAAGTTTGGCAATTTCAGCAGCACCAGTTCAGTTCCAGATAATTTTACTTTACCGTCGGTTGGTGGCGCCAGGGGCAGTGTTTCTGGTAACGTGGATGTCAACAGTTTGGCTTCGGGTGAATATAACGCTGGAAACGTAACCTTAACGGGGTCAAAATTAAGCGTAGGCAAGAGTATAGTCATAAAGTCCTCGGGCGTAGTTAGGATTTCGGGTGATTTGCTATACACAGACACGAATGATGTGCGCCAATTGCCACAACTAATTATCTATGCGAAGAATATTATTATAGAGTCTTCGGTTGGAGAGGTGAATGCTTGGTTGATTACTCAGAAAGACGGATATGTTAGTACCTGTGGCGTGGTAATTAGCGCCGGAGGTTGGCTGAGTGGAGTTTCTGAATCTTCTTGCGGTAAACAGCTGAAGGTTAACGGGCCAATTAAAGCTGGACACTTGTTCTTGCGGCGAACGTACGGCGGAAAGCATGCTTCATCTGCAAAGAATGATCCGAATATGCACCCTGGAACTCCAGCAGAAATCATCAACTTAAGAGCGGATACTTATATTTGGGCTTACAATAATTATCGAAACACTGGCGCGATTAGCACGATGAATGTTCGTGAATTGCCACCAAGATATTAAAAGTTTGCAAATTAAAACGCTAATGTATATAATTGTTATTAGTTATGAAATTAGCAAAAGGGTTGGGCGAATTCTTCGGACTAGACATCGATACGAATGCGGTGCGGGTGGTTCAATTGTCTCGTACTGGCGCGGGATGGAGTTTGTCTCATTACGGTTATACACCAGTTGATTCTAAGATAACGAGCGGCGATTCTCCAGAGTCTAAGCGACGTTTGGGTGAGGCTATTATGACCGCCGTTGGTCAAGCCGGAATTAAGACGTCTAATGTGGCTGTTGGTTTGCCGTCAAATAAGACGTTTTCTACCATTATTGACGTGCCGAAAGTTCCTGAGCAAGAACTAAAGGCAATGATGAAGTATCAAATTGACCAATATATCCCAATGTCTTTGGATGAGGCAGAAGTTGACTGGGCTTTATTGGGTGATAGTTTGCATGCTCAGAATCAGTATGAGATTTTGCTGACAAGTACAGCGAAGTCTTATGCGGAAGAGCGTCTGGAATTAGTTGAAAATCTTGGCTTCAATGTGATTGCTGAAGAGCCAAACGCTATTGCTATGGTTCGCTCTTTATCAGCTACCGATTCTCAGGATGCGCGTCTGATTATCAATATGGGCGAAAATTCAACGGATTTGGCGGTTGTCTACAACGGGGCGCCGCGACTTATTCGTATGATTCCAACTGGGCTTTCGTCTTTGGTTCGATCGGCAGTTCAGAATCTTAGCGTCCAGGAAGATCAGGCTCGTCAATTTATTTTGAAATTTGGTTTGGCGCCGGATAAATTAGACGGTCAAGTGTTAAGGGCTATTGATTCAACTCTCGACAATTTTTCTTCAGAGCTAGTAAAATCTATAAAGTTTTTCCAAACTCGATATCCAAGCGTAGCAGTTTCTGGAATTTTGTTATCAGGGTTTGGTTCAGCTATTCCGCAACTTGATGGATATGTGATGAATAAAACTGGAGTTCAGTCAATTGCTGCAGATCCGTGGCAGCGTGTTCAAGTTTCTCAGTCGGATCAACAGCAATTGGCGCCGATTGCTTCAGAATTCGCTATTGCCGTAGGTCTGGCACAAAGGAGTAATATATCATGATTGAGATAAATCTTCTCCCAAACGTTAAGCGCGAGCTATTGAAGACTCGGGCTATGCGCAATCGGGTTATTTCGATATCGTTCTTAGTGGGCGGTGCTTCGATTGCGGCGGTAGTTGTTTTGGCATTGATTTTGGGTAGCCAAATTGCAGCCGAGGCGGTCCAGAACGGAGTTATCAAAGATAGAAACGACAAATTGATGGCGGTCGAAGATCTCAATAAGGTTGTAACGATTCAACATCAATTAACAAAGATCAATGAGCAGCATTCTGGAAAGAAGCTTAATTCAAGGATCTTTGATGTTGTAACGGCGGTTAATCCGGTTGCGCCAAATAATGTTAGTTTTTCGGATATAAAAGTCAATCCTGAGTCAAAAACTATTACTCTGGAGGGTAGTGCGGTTAATGGCTATAGTGCGTTAGAGACCTTAAAGAAAACTATCTTGAATACGAAGATCCAAACCACTGACGGCGATAAAAGTTCCGAGGTTAGCCTGACCAAGGAGATAAAAGATGGCGATACTAGTTTTGGGGAGAACTCAGAAGGTAAAAAAGTGTTGCAATTCTCATTCTCGTTTGAATATGCGGAAGAATTATTAGCACCTGCAAATAACGGCACAGTTTCCGTATTGACGCCGACTGGCAAGGTTGATGTGACGGACTCACGTCAGGGAATTCCGGATAGCTTGTTTAAGAGTAACTCGAAAAAACAGGAGAAGAAATAATGGCGACCGATAATAAAGAAGTTGCAATACGCAAGCGTCAACAGATTGATTCGTCAAAAAAGACTATGTTTATTTTTGTGGCTTCTGCGGCATTTTTGGCTGGAATTGCGCTTGTTGTGAGTATATTTTTGGTGCAGCAAATTGTATTTCATTCGAAGATTCTTCTGGAGAAACAAAATACGATTTCTCGTCTAGATAAAAACTTGTCATCAGTTGATGAGCTAAAGAAGAATATTCGAGTTTTGGATACGAATACTGCGCTTAACTCTATAAAATCGAGTAGCGAAAGTAATGCTCTTCAGACGGTACTGGATGCATTGCCGGATAATGCGAACGCCGACGCTCTTGGTGCTTCGTTGAAGAATAAATTTATTGACACGACTACTGGTGTGACTATTCAAAATCTGACCGTTGCTCAATCTGGATCTGATAGTGAAAGCTCTGGGTCAACATCTGAAAATGCCGTATCATTTACTATGGAAGTGAGCGGTCCAGCTGAAAAATTGAAAGAATTGTTAACTAAGTTAGAGGCGTCTATTCGAGTCATTGACCTAAAGACTGTGGAAATCCAGCGAAATGAGGATAGATTGAGCTTGGTGGTTCGAGGTGTTGCTTATTACGAGCCAGCACAAACAATACAATTAGAGAATAAGGTGGTTAAGCCATGAAGAAAACAGATATAGCAATGGTAGTATTGATCGCGGGTGTGGGTGTGGCAATCGGCTATATTGTCGCCTCTAATATCTCGTTCTTAAAAGTCCCAGAATCTGGCACAAAAGTACAGACTATTCGAGAAATATCACCTGACGTCGAAAAGCCAAACCCAGCGATTTTTAATAATAATGCGATAAATCCAACTGTTGAAATATTCGTAGGTCAAGATGCAGCCAAATAGAGAAGGGGTGTAAATGGCTTTACTGACGGACGACATCCAAGATAAGTTGATCGAGCTGCTCGTAAACGAGGGGCTTATTGAGAAGTCTGTCATTGATGATGCCTTAAAGCGCGCCTCTGAGAGTGGCAAGCCGCTGTTTAGTTTGCTTAGCGAAGAGGGGCTGCTTGATAATGAACTATTAGTTCATGGCGTGGCTCAAGTTTCAGGCGTGCCATATGTCAATCTGTCGAATAGTGTTATTAGTCAGGATATTTTATCTCTATTACCGTCCGACGTTGCTGAGAGATTTATGGCTGTGCCGCTGGCCGAAGTTCAGAACCGACTAGCGGTAGCAATGATCGACGCGAATAATGTTCAAGCGGTGGACTATTTGTCTAATCGCATCCAGCGTCCGATAAAAGTATTCATGGCTTCGGAAGAGAGTGTCCGTCACGTCTTAGATCAATATAAGACTGACTTATCATCTGTTAATGTGGCTGCACAGGCTTCGCAGGAAGAGTCTTTGTCGGAAGCTGGCAATATCAAAACAATTGTTCAAGATTCACCAATATCACGAGCGTTGTCGACAATTTTGGAATACGCGGTAAAGAGTCACGCATCCGACGTGCATATTGAGCCATTAGAGAAGGCTTTGAAGATTCGTTGTCGTGTTGACGGTGTTTTGCGTGAGATTATGCAGCTCCCAAAGAGTATTGAGCCGGCGTTAGTTAGTCGTATTAAGATTCTTTCCAATCTGAAAATTGACGAGCATCGCATTCCTCAGGACGGTCAATTTGCGGTTAACGTCGCAGGCAAAGAAGTTGACCTTCGTATTGCTATCTCTCCAGTTGTTTGGGGTGAACAAGTAGTTATTCGTCTGCTTGATAAGAGTGGAAGTTCTTTTAATCTGGAAGATATGGGCTATGCTGGGCGTGCGTTAAGGACGATTCGTAAGGGCATTAAGCGACCAAATGGAATGATTCTGACGTCAGGTCCAACTGGTTCTGGTAAGTCAACGAGTTTGTACGCGTTGATTAAGGAGATTAAAGACGACACTGTGAATATTGTGACACTTGAGGATCCGGTTGAGTATAAGATGGATGGCGTCAATCAGATTCAGGTGAATGCGGAAGTTGGCTTGACGTTTGCCTCTGGACTGCGTTCAATTTTGCGTCAAGACCCAGACATTGTGATGGTTGGTGAGATTCGCGATAATGAAACAGCAAATTTGGCTATTCAAGCAGCCTTAACGGGGCACTTGGTTTTCTCAACACTTCACACTAATTCCGCTGCTGGCGTGTTGCCACGTTTGTTGGATATGGGAATCGAGCCGTTTCTTATTGCCAGTACGGTTAACACAATCATCGGTCAGCGTTTGGTGAGGCGAGTGGCGCGTCGTCGAGATATTTATCAATCGTCACCACTGGAAACACAGGCAATTCGCGAGGCGGTTGGTGGATTATTGCCGCAAACAAGGGAGCAAGTCGCTCAATACGCGCAAGATTTGGGATATGAAAGTTTGCCGCTAGCAACGCAGGCGTCGTTTGCCTTGGCAAAAGGAAAAGATACGCCGCAAACTCCTCGCGGTTATGCTGGTCGAGCTGGTTTGTATGAGGTCATGGATATTACTGAAGAGATTCAGAATTTGATTGTTAAGCGTGCAACTTCAGCGGAAATCCAGCGAATGGCAATTCAACAGGGTATGATTACGATGCGTCAAGATGGTTATCTGAAGGCGTTGAACGGAATAACGACAATAGAAGAAGTTAATAGAGTAGCGGCGGATACCGCGTAAAAGGAGGAAACATGAATAATCAAGAATTGCGAATTGAGATTTTGCTGGAAGAAGTCGTTAAGAAGCGAGCTTCAGACCTTCATATTCAAGTTGGTTTGCCGCCAATGCTACGAATTGACGGTTCATTAATGCCGGCTGCCGGAACTCAACCATTGGACGAGCCTGCAGTTGAGAGATTGGTATTTCAGATTCTTGATGAAGATCAGCGACAGATTTTGCTAAAAGATAAGGAATTCGACTTTTCGTTTGCGTTTGGTACACTGGGACGATTCCGAGTTAACGCCTTCCATGAGCGTGGCAATTTGGCTGCAGCTCTACGTTTGATTCCAAATGAAATTAAGTCGGCGTCTGAACTAGGTATGCCACCAGTTGTTAATACGTTTGCGGATTTTCCTCGCGGTTTGGTGTTAGTCACTGGTCCAACTGGTTCCGGTAAGTCAACGACTTTGGCGGCGCTGGTTGATAAAATTAATTCTGAGCGCTCACAGCATATTATTACTATTGAAGATCCTATCGAGTTTACCCACAAGTCGAAAAAATCAGTGGTGGTTCAGCGGGAAGTTCACTACGACACTTATTCGTTCTCTGCGGCTTTGCGTTCGAGTCTTCGCCAAGACCCAGATGTTGTGTTGATTGGTGAGATGCGCGACCTCGAGACGATTTCAGCAGCGATTACAATTGCCGAAACTGGACACTTGGTGTTTGCAACGCTACACACGAACTCCGCAGCACAATCAATTGACCGTATGATCGACGTGTTCCCGCCACACCAGCAACCACAGATTCGCGCTCAGCTCAGTAATATTTTGATGGCAATTTGTTCGCAGCGACTAGTCCCAGCTATTGGTGGTGGACGAGTCGTGGCAGCAGAGGTTCTGATTGCTAATCCAGCGGTGCGCAACATTATCCGCGAAGGTAAATCTCACCAATTGGATGCCGTGATTCAGACTGGCGCTGACCAGGGAATGCAGACGATGGATCGAACTTTGGTCAATTTGGTGCAGAATGGTACGATTACGTATGATAGTGCTCGTGAATTTGCTGTCGATTTGACGGAATTTGAGAGGTTGATGAGGGGGTAATAAATGAAAAAATACAATTATGAAGCCAGAGATAGCGCAAGTAATAAAATCGTTAAATCAGTTGTTCAGGCTGATAGCGAAAACGCTGCCGCAAAACTCTTGACGGCTCAGGGTTTTGTGCCGTTAAAAATTGAATTACAAAACAATAAAACAAATTTCTTTGCGAGGTTTTCTGGTAGAATCACCACTAAGGATAAGGTTGTGTTCACTCGTCAGCTAGCAACTCTTATTGGGGCAGGGTTGCCTTTGGCGCAAAGTCTTCGAACGGTTCAGGAGCAGACGACGAATAAGCGCATGCAGGAAATAGTCCAGGAAATTATCTCTGACGTTGAAGGTGGTAAATCCTTGTCTGATTCGTTCGCAAAGCATCCAGAAGCTTTCAATAAAGTTTATGTAGCTTTGGTTTCGGCCGGTGAGACGTCAGGTACAATGGATGATTCGCTTAAGAGGTTGGCGGCTCAGCAGGAAAAAGAGGCTGCTATGATGAGTAAAATTAGAGGCGCTATGATGTATCCGTCAATTGTCTTGGTAGTGATTATCTTAGTTATCGGATTTATGTTATTCACGGTCGTTCCGCAAGTTGAGGGTCTGTATCGTGACTTAAATAAGGGGTTGCCATTTGTAACTCTTATGATGATTAAAACAGCGAACTTTTTTAGTAGTCTTTGGTGGCTTGTTATATTGGCAATGATTATCGGCGGTTATTTCCTAGCACAATATCTGAAAACTGAACAGGGAATTAGGACTAAAGACACCTTTAAGCTTAATGTCCCAATGTTCAAAGGCATGTTCAGGAAAATGTACATGGCTCGATTTGCCAGGACTGGTCAAGTTCTTCTGAGTACTGGTGTGCCAATGCTTGATATGCTTCGTATTACATCTGATGCTGTCAATAACGTGATTATTAGCGAAAGTATACTTCGTGCGTCAGATAAGGTGAAGGGTGGCAAGGCGCTCTCAGCTTCTTTATCTAATGAAGATTATTTCCTAGCAATGGTGCCGCAGATGATTAAAATTGGTGAGCAATCAGGTAAAATTGACGAGATGATGGGCAAGACTGCTCAGGTGTACGAAGATGAGCTTGACGAGGAGATTCGCGCCTTGTCGACGGCGATAGAGCCAGTTCTGATGGTCTTTTTGGCTATAGTTGCAGGTACGATGGTCGCGGCTATCTTGCTTCCAATCTATAGCTTGGTTGGCAACATCAATATTCGCTAGACTGACTTATATTTTTAGTGTATTATAAACTTAAGCATTTTTGCGTAAATATAGGTAAACCATAGAAAGGTGGGAAATCTAATGACAAAAAAAGATAATAAAAAAGGATTTACAATCATCGAGGTTGTTCTAGTCTTGGCTATTGCTGGACTTATCTTTGCGATGGTGTTTATCGCATTGCCAGCTTTGCAGCGTAGCCAGCGCGACCAGTCAAGGAAGAACGACGCTTCAACAGTTGCCGCAGCTATTACCAATTGGAATTCAGCTAACCGTAACGGCGGCACATTTAACGAAGAATCTCTACGTAAGTATGTCGATAAGCTTGATCAATATGACAAATCTTCAGAATTAAAGGTTGCTACACCTGGTGCTTCAATGTCAGTAGCCAGTAACGAAATCAAGGTTATGCGAGGTAAGAAATGTCCTTCTAGTACGCCAGCTCCATCTGCTGACGATCCAGCAAATATAACTTTGCAAAACGGATCTTCACGCAACGCAGCAGTTGTAGTTCTATTGGAAAATAACGGTTCTCAAAAGCAACTGTATTGCCAAGACGTATAATCTATAGATAAATTACGAATCAGCCTCGGTATGGGGCTGATTTTTTTATGCTTTTTTGTTACCATAAGAAGTATGATTAAGTTTGTACTAGTGGGATTTTTAGGGGCTATTTTAGGCAGTTTCGCTGGAGCGCAAATTTGGCGCTTGCGGGCTCGTCAATTGATGGAAGATAAAAAAGCTGGAGAAAAAGTTGACCAAAAGGAATTAAAGAAATTATCTCCATTGATAAAAAAAATTTCCAAAGATAGATCTCGCTGCTTATCTTGCGGACATGAGC
>UNSR01000015.1:0-8114 GCA_900557595.1 Candidatus Saccharimonadota bacterium
ATTTATTGACGGATTTTTATGATCAATTGAAATCTATTACCAGCGGCTACGGTTCGTTTAATTATGAGTTGGCAGATTATCAAGTGGAAGATTTGGTGCGCGTCGATTTTTATGTGGCAGGTGAAATGGTTGATTCGCTGAGCGTGATGTGTCATCGGTCGGAATCGCAGCATTTGGGGCGTGAGATTGTTAAGAAATTGAAGGAAGTCGTGCCGCGTCAGAGTTTTGAGGTTTCATTGCAGGCGGCAATTGGCGGTAAATTTATTGCCAGGGAAAATATCGGCGCTTATCGAAAAGACGTTACGGGCTATCTTTACGGCGGCGACGTCAGTCGTAAAAAGAAGCTTCTCGCCAAGCAGGCGCGCGGTAAAAAACGAATGAAGCGCTTTGGCAAAGTCGACATACCGAGCGAAGCATTTATGGTGATGATAAAAAGGGATTAGTTATGAAAAAACCTATTGTTTATATTGATATGGATGGTGTTTTGGCGGATTTCAAATCTGCTTTAACAAAGATATCGCCTGAGCTGATTGATGAGTTTGCTGGTAACCACGATAATATTCCAGGAATTTTTTCTTTAATGGATCCAGTGCCTGGAGCTATCGATGCGGTTTACGCCCTGAAAGACAAATACGATTTATATATTTTATCTTCTTCTCCGTGGGAAAATCCGACGGCTTTGGGCGATAAGTTGGCGTGGGTGAAAAAGTATTTTGGCGGCGAAGGTTCGGATAATGTTTTCTTCCGTAGGGTTATTTTTTCGTCAGCAAAGAATTTGAGTCGAGGCGATATTTTGATTGACGATCGGACGGCGAATGGTGCAGGCGAGTTTTCTGGTCGGCTTATTCGTTTTGGAAGTTCTGAATTTCCCAATTGGCAATCTGTACTTGATGAGTTATTATAGGTAAATATTATGCCAAGTATTGAAGATCTTATTACAAATTATCAGCCAACTGAATCGACAATTGAGTTGGTTAAAAGTACGAAAATTGCGCTGCTTGCGGGAATTTCTGGTGCGGGCAAAGACACGATAAAAAAACAATTACTGAAGTCGCCGGAGTTTCGCGATATCGTTTCTCACACTACGCGCGCGCCACGCACAAATAACGGATGCGCCGAGCAAGATGGAATTGATTATCACTTTATTGATTCGCAAACTGCCGAAAATATGCTACAAAATAATGAATTTATTGAGGCAAAGTTTGTTCATGGTACGGTTTATGGGACGTCAGTGGCTGAGCTGAAATTAGCGCATGACCAGAACCGCGTGGCAATCACTGACATTGACGTTCAGGGTGTGGAGGAATATGAGCGACTGGCGCCAGATAGCATTGCGATTTTCATTGTGCCACCAAATAGCCAAACTTGGATTGAGCGATTAAAAAAGCGTTACGCAACCGAAGAAGATTTTCAAGCGGAGTGGCCAAAGCGTCACGCCTCGGCGATAAAAGAGTTGGCTTACGCGCTTGAAGTTCCGTATTATCACGTGATTATCAATGACGATTTGGAGCGAGCAATTCGAGTGACTGAGGAAATTATTTTGCGCGGCGACGTGTTTAAGCGTCAAGATGACGAGGCGCGTTTGGTGGCTCGAAATCTCCTCAATGATATAATTAATCTATGAGTTCAGTAAAAACTCCAAAAAAAATAGCAGCCAGGCAAGATCGTTCCTCGAAGACCTTGACTACATTGTTAGACCAATCCTTTTTTATCTTTGCAGGTTTGGCGTCGTTTTGGTTGGCGTGGTTGGTACTTAGAGAAGGTTGGGCGACGGGCGGCTGGTGGCTGGTTGGCTTGTTCTTTGTTGTGTGGATAATTGTGGCGTATTTGGCGTTGCCTAGGCTCCATCGAATTTTGAGCAATATGTACGTGCCGAACTATTTTATTGGCAGGACGCGAACGGCGGACGGAGTATTAAGCGACCCTGTCAATTTGAGCGTGCGCGGCTCGGAAGAAAAGCTCCATAAGGCAATGACTGAGGCAGGCTGGGTTTTGGCGGATGACATAACTCCAAGGTCGGCTTGGAAAATGGTGCTTACGGTGCTGAGCGGTCGTAGTTATCCAAATGCACCAGTGTCGCCAGCATTTTTGTTTGGCAGACGGCAGGATTTTGCTTATCAGCAGGAAGTTGACGGCAATCCAAGGCGTCGTCATCATGTTAGGTTTTGGCGATGCCCAACTGGCTGGCTTCTTCCTGGCGGTCATCGAGTTGATTGGTTGGCGGCTGGTACATACGATAAGAGTGTTGGCTTTTCTTTATTTACTTTTCAGTTCACACATAAAATTGACGAGAATATTGATATTGAACGAGATTATATCATTGAGTCGGTTAAAAGTAACAATAAAAATGTTAGAGTGACGATATTAAAGGATTTTTCAACGGGTTATCATTCGCGCAATGGTCTTGGAGACTCTATCCGCACTGATGGCGATTTACCGATTTTGGAAGTCAGTTGGATAAAGGCTGAAGATAATGTTGCGGCTTCAACGCGGATCGGAGTGATTATGGACGGCACAATTTATGATCGTCATCCGCGAAATCACGAAACTTTGCTGGAAGAGCTTTGGGGTCGCCGACCACCGCAGATTTTAATTGGCGGCGGACTAATGATTCTGGCGTCGTTGTTCACAATTGGGCAAATGTTGGTGGACTTTTCTAGCTGGCCGACGACTTTGGTGCAGGTTGCGAATATTGACGGAATTGATATAAATGCCGCGAATACTATGTTGTCAATGATGGCTGGCTTTAATGTGCTGTTGGTTGTGGCGGAAATCGTGCTGGTCGGGTTACTGCTTCGAGGAAGTAGCCGAGCACGAATCTCACTACTTTCTGTGGCGACATTAGCTATTGTCACCGAATTTTTATCCGTGACAATTGGGCGAATTAATGCGTCGATTATGCTGCTTTTGATCTCAATTGGCGTGCATATTATGATCATGATGTTGTTTTCCTCGGATGCAGCGCGCTACTTTACGGAAAGACGATAGGGCTTGGCACTCTGCTTGTATGAGTGCTAGATTTGCGATATAATTGGACTATGACCGAACGTCAACAAGCAATCCTTGTCGCTATTATCGAGCAATACGCTGAAATTGCGGCGCCAGTTGGTAGCGTAACGCTAGCCAAACTGTTTGGCGTGAGTAGCGCCACGATTCGCAGTGAAATGGCAAAACTTGAGGAGATGGGATTCATTGAGGCGCCTCACACGAGCGCGGGTCGAATTCCGACAGATAAGGGATATCGTTTTTATGTCAATGGAATCACGGCAGCGCAAATGACAGAATTGCCGAGCGGTATTGATAACAGCACGAAGGCAATTGAGGCGCACGTCAATTCAAATGTTGATGCTTCAGACAAAGCGATTCGTCGAGCGGTTGATGGTTTGGTGGAAATGACTGGCAATTTTGGTTTTGCGTCATTTGGTTCGAGTTTGTATATGAACGGAATGACTCAGTTATTCAGTCAGCCAGAGTTTGGTGATGGCGATCACGTTCAGGCGGTTGCTAAATTGATTGACAATATCGAACCGTGGCTGCGTGAAGCGGCACCGGATGAGCCGTTAAATGTGTTTATTGGTAGCGAAAACCCAATCGGTAAAAGCAGTGGCGCTACGTTGATTATAAGTAAATTTAAGTCATCGTCTGGTGGCGATAATTACATCGGTGTGATTGGTCCGACACGACAAAATTATCGTCGAACTATGGAACTGGTGCGTCGTACGGGCGCGATGCTAGAGGAGGTATTGTAATGGCTGAATGGATTGGTGGACTATTAAGTGGTTTGCCGGCATGGCTGATTGTAATAATTTCAATAATAATATTTATTATTGGAGCGATTTGTATTTTAGCCTTTGAGTCTGTTACGGCTGGTGTTGATCCGGTCTTGCCATTTAAAAGGAGGAAAAAATGACGAAGAATAAAAAAGCTGAAGATTTAGAGAAAGAAATTGCTGAGCTGACGTCGGATTTGCAGCGGACTCGAGCGGATTTTGAGAATTATCGTAAGCGCGTGGACGCGGAAAAACAATCAGCGCACGAGTTGGGTCAAACTAAGTCGGTGATGAAATTATTGCCAGTCATTGATACAATTGAGCGAGCTGTCGCTAACGTTCCAGAGGAGCTTCAGGATAATGCGTGGGTTAAGGGTGTGGCTGGTCTGAGCAAGCAGCTTGACAAGCAGTTGAAGGAGATTGGTTTGGAGAAAATTGACGCCAAACCCGGAACTTTATTTAATCCTGAATTTCATCAGGCTGTTCAATTTGACGAATCAACGGATGGTGATAAGGAAGTTGTTGCCGAGGAGCTTCGCGCTGGTTATACTTTGAACGGTTCAGTTATTCGCGACGCAATGGTGAAAGTTGCTCGTCAGTAATATGATTGCGAAAAAAACAGCGATTAGCACTCTTGACATGAGAGTGCTAATTATTTATACTGAGATAGTTGGCACTCGCCACGAAAGAGTGCTAGAATGAATATAAGATATAGACCAGATGTGATCATAAAGAAAGGGGAATCATATGGGTAAAATTATTGGTATTGACCTCGGCACAACCAACAGCGCATTTGCGTATATGTTAGCTGGAAAGCCGGAGGTGATTTCTAACGCCGAAGGCAATCGTACTACGCCATCTGTAGTTGCGGTTAATAAAAAGGGCGAACGACTTGTCGGTCAAGTTGCTCAGCGTCAGCGCGTAACAAATCCAAAAAACACAATTTACGGCGTTAAGCGTTTGATTGGTCGTAATTTTGATGATAAGGAAGTACAAAAAGACTTGGATATCATGCCGTACAAGATTGTTAAAAAAGGTACTGGCGTGGCAGTCGAAATGGGCGATAAGGAATATACGCCAGAAGAAGTTTCAGCAATGATTCTTAGTAAAATCAAGGCTGACGCCGAAGCTTTCTTGGGTGAAAAAGTAACGGAAGCAGTGATTACAGTGCCGGCGTACTTTGACGATTCACAGCGCCAAGCGACCAAGGATGCTGGTAAAATTGCTGGATTAGAAGTTAAGCGCATTATCAATGAGCCAACAGCTGCGGCTTTGGCATACGGTTTGGAGAAGGGTAAAAACGACGAAACTATCGTAGTGTTCGACCTTGGTGGTGGTACGTTTGACGTGTCGGTGCTGGAACTCGGTGACGGCGTATTTGAGGTTAAGGCAACTAATGGTGACACACACCTTGGTGGTGAAGATTTCGACAACGCTATTGTCAATTACTTCTTGGATGATTTCAAATCGAAGGAAGGAATTGATCTTCGTAAAGATAATGCAGCAATGCAACGCCTAAAGGACGAGGCTGAAAAGGCAAAGAAAGAATTGTCAACAGTTACGGAATATGAAGTCAACATTCCATTTATTACTGCTGACGCCGATGGTCCAAAGCACTTTGAAATGAGCTTGAGTCGCGCTAAGTTGGAAGATTTGGTTAAGGATCTATTGGATCGCTTGGATGGTCCAGTAGAAAAGGCTTTGAAGGATGCCAAACTTTCTAAGTCCGACATTAACAATGTAGTTATGGTTGGTGGAATGACTCGTATGCCAGCTGTGGTCGAGCGCGTGAAGAATTTCTTTGGAAAAGATCCAATGCAAGGCGTGAACCCAGATGAGGTTGTGGCTGTCGGTGCCGCAATTCAAGGTGGTGTCTTGGCTGGTGATGTTAAGGATATGTTGCTTCTGGACGTGACTCCGCTTTCTCTTGGAATTGAGACGATGGGCGGTGTATCGACGAAGTTGATTGACCGAAATACGACGATTCCAACAAGCAAGAGTGAAGTTTTCTCAACTGCTGCGGATAACCAGCCTCAGGTGGAAATTCACGTTCTTCAAGGTGAGCGCGAGTTTGCTAATGACAATAAGAGTTTGGGTCGTTTTGTGCTTGATGGTATTGCGCCAGCGCCACGCGGCGTGCCTCAAATTGAAGTGACCTTTAACATTGACGCCAACGGTATTCTTAACGTTACGGCTAAGGACAAGGGAACAGGCAAAGAGCAGTCAATCACCATTCAAAACTCCGGTAATATGAGTAAGGAAGATATTGAGAAGGCGCAAAAAGAAGCCGAACTTCACGCAGACGAAGACAAGAAAAAACGCGAAACTGTCGATACGAAGAATCAGCTTGAAAACGCTATTTATCAGGCAAAGAAAATGCCGGACGAATTCAAAGATAAGATTTCTGACGATGATAAGCAAGCGATTGAAAAGGCGGTCGAAGAGGCTGAAAAGCATAAAGATTCTGAAGATAAGGACGAATTGGATGCTGCAATTAAAGCCTTGAACGACGCGATTATGCCAATTGGGGCTAAGATGTATCAACAATCAGCCGACGATAAAAAAGCTGACGAAGCTGGCGACAAAAAGTCTGATAAAGACGAGCCGGTCGAAGGCGAAATTGTCGACGAAAAATAAACTTAACGTCTTTACAAAGAAGGCTGCTCGATAAAAAGAGTGGCCTTTTTTGGACTTAGCACTCTTGCACTGAGAGTGCTAAACGCGTATAATATATAGAGTATGAGCAAGCGTGATTATTATGAAATATTGGGCGTTCCAAAGACCGCTTCTGAAGATGAGATAAAAAAGGCTTTTCGTAAATTAGCAATTAAATATCATCCTGACAAACAGGGTGGCGACGAGGCTAAGTTTAAGGAAATTAATGAGGCTTATGAAGTTCTGAAAGACAAACAGAAGCGACAGCGTTATGATCAATTTGGTCATGCTGGCGTTGGTGGCGCGTCTGGTGGCGGTTTTTCCGGTAATCCGTTTGAAGGATTTGGTGGATTTGGCGGCCAAAACGTTCACTTTGATTTTGGTGACGGTGGACTAGGTGATATTTTTAGCCAATTCTTCGGTGGTGCAACTGGCGGTTCTGGGAATGGTCGTTCGCGTGGACGTGATGTTGAAACTAGTGTAACGCTAAGTTTTGAGGACGCGGTATTTGGTGTAGAAAAGAAAATTAGTTTAATGCTGGATGTTGAATGTGAGCATTGTCATGGCACTGCCGCCGAGCCTGGATTTGGAATGAAAACGTGCCCAACTTGTAAGGGTGCGGGTCAGCAAACTCGAACGATGAATTCGCTGTTTGGGCAAATTCAGCAGGCGGTTGTTTGTGAAACTTGTCACGGCAAGGGAAAAGTTCCTGAAAAAGAATGTTCAGTTTGTCGAGGAAAAGGCACGACCCGGCAGAATCAGGATATCACTATTAAAATTCCGGCAGGGATTGATGATGGCGCGACAATTCGTCTGCGCGATCGTGGCGAAGCAGTTGCTGGTGGCAGTAGAGGCGATTTGTATGTCCACATTCGCGTTAAGGCGCATAAAAAATTCACTCGTGAAGGCAATATTATTCTTAGCGAAGAACATATTTCTATGGTTGATGCGGCACTGGGAACGGAGATTGATGTGGAGACTGTGGATGGCGTAATAACGATGAAAATTCCAGCGGGCACTCAGAGCGGTACAGACTTTAAGTTGTCGGGTCATGGCGTGCCGCACTTACATAGTGAATCTCGTGGTCCGCATATTGTGGGTGTTATTGTTGATACACCAACTAAATTGACCAAAAAGCAGAAGGAACTTTTGGAGCAATTTAAGGACGCGAAAAAACGAGGACTGTTTTCCTAGTATATTTGTCGAGAAAAAATCCTGTGTTATACTGAAGCTAACATAAGAGGGATCGAAGGTATGGGATTAATTTTTCTGATAATAGTTATTATTGTAGTAATTAAGCTAATAAAATTATTACAGAGAGGTAATAGCCAGCCGTCTGATTATTCCGAAGATTATCGGCAGGGATATTGGGATGGTGTGCGTGATGCACAAAATGGATGCGCAAAAATTGAGAATGACAACGGTCAAATAAGGCTTATTACTGAGAATCAAAACGCCGCTTCGCGGTTTGCGAATACGCCGTTAAATATCAGTAAAAATGAGAATCTCGATAATATAATTCCTACTAGTATTTCCACATCTGAAGAGAGAGTAAATACGGTTGCTGTGCCTGTTGAGAATAATATTGAACGAACATCACATATTGATGACAAGGAAAAGGAGAGGGGTCGTAAGACTACAATTAATATAGCGCTATATACGGCATCGCTACTTCTGACTGCGGGAATAT
>UNSR01000016.1:0-8044 GCA_900557595.1 Candidatus Saccharimonadota bacterium
TTATTAGCTTTTGATCCTCTTTATAGTTTTTAATCCACGGTGTCTGTTGATGGGTCAAACTAACGAGGTAGGACGCTGAAAACTTTCCATACTCATCCCATATTTTATTAAGAAAATCTTTTATTTCGCTACTTAGATCATCGCCTGCGATCGCTTCTGGAATATCTAATTCGGTGATGGGGCTTGCTCCACACACAGCATACTCGCTATAAACTTCGCGAATGACGGGACCAAGCTTCCAGGCTTCAATCTCGTCACTAAATAATTCATTTTTTCCTTTATTTTTACCAAGCCATACCCCTTGTGCAAAGTAAAGAATTTTTTGTAATTTTAAGTTAGTTAAATCATTCTCCTCTTTTGCATTGGAGAGTTTAATAAAATATGCTGCAATCTTATTCGCTTTCATAGTGTCCCACTAGTTTTACCTACTACTTTTATTAATGCAAGTATAACCAATTTAATTATACATAAGCGCTTACATCTTGCATAGGCTACGATAATTGCCTACTTGCTTAGATGGGATAATTGCCATTTTATCAAAATTGTGGTGTTATATGCCTTTTTCGGCGTTTTTGGCCTGCTTGTAGGCTTTCGTGACTGGCGCCAGACCGCGCGCGACGCGTTCGCGATTGGCCTTTAATTGCTTTTCGTCGCGGAAAGACATTTTAATTGGTGTTCCTGCAAAATTGAAAGCCTCGCGTAAAGTTCGCTCCAGATAACGTTTGTAGCTCCAGTGGACAAACTTCAGATTGCTGCCATAAATAACAAACCATGGCGGAGCAATATCTGTCTGGACAATGTAGCGAAGTTTCGGGTGCGAGTTTTTCAGACCAGCTGGCGGATGTGCGGCAATGGCTTTTTGTAAGATATCGTTTAAGGCGCGAGTTTTACATTCTTGGCGACGGCGTTTATAAATATCGACTGCCAGATCGAATAGCTTAGTGACATTTTGCCCAGTGACAGACGAGGTAAATATAAGCGGAGCGTATGGGGTAAATTTGAAATTATAGCTGATCTGTGGCGCGATTTCATCATGAGTGTAGGCGTCTTTACCTTCGACGGAGTCCCATTTGCTGACGACCAGAACAAGCCCCTTGCCCGCCTCGTCAATAATTCCAGCTAGGCGCTGATCCAATTGAACGTTAAGCTCATTGACGTCCATAAGAAGCAGACAAACGTCGGCTTCGTTAATCGCTTGCATGGTGCGAAGAACTGAGAACTTTTCAATTCCCGTTTCTTGCTTTCCTTGGCGGCGAACTCCAGCGGTGTCGAGCAATTCAATTGTTTGTCCGTGATAACGAACTTGAACGCGGTTTACGTCGCGAGTTGTACCTGCGACGTTGGCGACGATGGCTTGCTGCTTGCCCGCCAAAGTGTTGAATAGATTGCTTTTGCCGACGTTCGGTCGACCAATTAGCGCGACGCGAATGATGTCGTCAGGTGCGATTTCGGTGGCTGGCGGAATAAGTTCAGCAATGCTATCAAGAAGCTCCGAAATGCCGATGCTGTGCTCGGCGGAAGTTTTTATGATGTTTTTAATGCCGAGTCGTTTGAATTCGTCGATAGAAAGAGAGCCTTTTAAGTCTGCTTTATTGGCGATTAAAATGACTGGCTTGCCGCTTTTTAGGGCTTTTTTGGCTAATTGTCGATCAGTATCAGAAGGATATGCGGTGGAGTCGACTGTTACGAGGATTACATCAGCGGCGGCGGAGGCGTCAGCGATTTGGTCCTGAATGGTCGCCTCGAATTCGTCCTCGGCAGTCTTAAGTCCAGCTGTGTCGATGAGCCAAAATTGCGAATAGTCATCTGACGGCGCAGAATCTACGTTGCGTCGTTTGTATGAAACTTTACCAACGACATTGTCGCGAGTTGTTCCAGCTTCCCTGGCGACGATGGCCGTGCGAGAGCGCGTCAAGCGATTAAATAATGAGCTTTTGCCGACGTTGGCTTGCCCGATGATGGCGACTGTTGGTAATTTAGACATGATTGTATATTATAGCAGTTTTAAGACATTTTGGCGAGCACGCTATTTATATAAGCCTCGTATGGGCGGACTATTTTCAGGAAATCCTCAAAACATCTCAAGCTGTTTTCTGCTATGAATTCCTCAGGCTCGGCTACGACTAGTTTGTACTCCTCGCTCTCGTCATCATATTTTCTGGCGTAATTGTGGATGTAGGCCTTTGGAGATTGTTCGTTAATTGGATTTGGGTAAAGTGTTATGTAACAATTTTCTTCGGGGTTATTTATACAGTAGTAAACGTTATTGTCGTCATCTTTGAACGCTACAGATATAGGATATTCAAATTTCGTAGTATGTTTCTCAGCCTCTTTAATAAGTTCGATGTAAGCGTAGATTTGGTTTTCTAGGAATTTTGGTAAAATGTCGGACTTATCCTTCTCATAGAACAGTTTTTCTATGGTATCCGATCTTTCTTCCTTAAGGTTGCGTATGACTGCTCTTAGTTTTTCTGAGGACAAGAGTTTAGATTCGCGCCCTAGCGTTTCCATTTTACAATTACACTCTCTATCAAATTTAGCACAAAAGCTATATTACAATATTTACTGTAAAATGTAAAGAGCTGCGGAGTAAATTATGAATTCGTGAATTTATCTTCTCGCCATTCGCCTCTCTTGAGGTCACCGAGCGAATAATTGCCGAAGTTTGTTCTGTGGAGTTTTTTGACAGTGTAGCCTAACGCATCGAAAGTTCGCCGAATTTGACGATTCCTCCCCTCGCTCATTTCCACTATCCAGCGATAATCATCGCCTTCGTGTTGTCTTTCTAGCGTCAATTGACTGCGTCCGTCAGGAAGCTGCACGCCAAAATCATTGATCATCTGGCGGTGAAGCGGCTGTAGTGGTTTGTCAATTGTAACGAGATATCGCTTAATCTTATAAAACGACGGATGTGTCATGCTGTGAGCAAAATCGCCGTCGTTCGTCATTAGAATCAGCCCGGAGCTGTCTTTATCCAGGCGACCAACGGGTTTTAAGTGGTGAAGATTCTTCGGTAGCAATTTATAGATTGTCGGAACGCCACCCTGAGAGGCGCGCGAACAAAGATATCCAGTTGGCTTATGTAGGATGATGAGTTGTTTGGATTGCAATTCTAGCAATTTGCCGTTATAGGAAATTTTATTTGTGTCGGAGATCTGTTGACCCAATCTGGCGGGCTGACCATCAACGATAATCTTTCCCTTTTCTATCAATTCATCAGCCTTCCGCCTGGAAACACCCAAGCACAGCGCTACAAATTTATTGAGGCGCCAAGATTCTTGCTTTGTGTCTGGGTTTATCATTGTTGCGGATTTATCGGTGGAAATTGTGTCGGCTGAGGAGTTTCTGATGGTTGATGTGGAATGTTTTGCTCCTGAGGCTGCGCTTGGACGGGAGGTATTGCACTAGCTTGCTCAACAGGATTTGGTGTTGGCTGTTGTGTCTGTGGTGTTGGAATCGGTTGTGGTGCTGGAGTCTGCGCTAGCTGAGGTTCTGGAGTTGGTTGAGAAATAGCCTGTATATTGTCTAATTCTTCTGCCATAAGTTTAGAGATGTCTACCGAATTCTGAGAATCGTCAGCTGGCAAAGGTTGAATTACGCGGTCACCGAGCCCTGATGGTCGTGGTGCGGGCGATGAAAATGGCGCCATAGGCTGCGGCAGGGTTGTCGGCTGCTGCTGCGGTGTTGGAATCGGTTGTGGTGCTGGAGTTTGCGCTGGTTGAGGTAGTGGTTGCGGCGCTGGAGCAAATGCTTGTTGTGGATGTTGTTGCATAAACGGATTTACTGCAGGAGTTGTTGGCGTTGCAGCAGGGGTAGCTGGTTGCGGCGACAATGAAGAGACGTCAGGCCTAGTAACTGGCTGCGGCGCTGCTGGAGTTGGCTGAGGAGTTGGAGTGACTGGTTCATATGTGTGAGTTGGTTGTGAAACTGGCACTGGATTTGTGCCGACTCCCGGAAGGTCGCCCAGGGCTTCGTGGACTGCTCTCACGACGTCCTCTATTCCCACCTGAGATTTCACCAAGTATTTATCAGCACCAAGCTGCTCGCCGCGTTTTCGCTGATCTTCTGATGACAGTGCGGTCATGATAATCACCTTAACGTCTTTTGTTTCTGTCGTCGAGCGTAAAATGTCCAACATATCAAATCCGGAAATTTTCGGCATCATCACGTCGCTTAAAATTAATCGCGGACGTTCTTTAATTGCCATAGCTAGAGCTTCTTCTCCGTCGCCCGCCGAAACGATATCGTAGCCCTCCGCCAAAAGTCGTACGCCGTAAATTTCGCGTAAACTTTTGTCGTCCTCAACCAATAAAATTTTTGTCATATATTTATACTATACTGAAGTTTTGACAAAAAATCCATAGCCCTTATGGTTATTATTCACGGCCAGGTATGGACAATTGCTGGCGTTTTCTTCGCAATTCTTCCTCAATTTCAGCTAGCGTCGGCTCGGAAGAATTTCTGGCTGGCTGTGGAATTTCTGGCTGGACTACTGGAGTGGTCGGTGTGGCTGGATCTGGATTTTCTGGAGTTGCGATTGCGGCTGGATTTGAATCGACAATCTCGCTATTATTTTCAATTGCGACATCTTCCGTCTTCTCTTCTGCGGCAATTTCAATTTTTTCTGAAGCCATAGAATCTGGCGTTGAATCTTTAGGACTTTCAGCTTCCGCAGACTCTAATCGCTGCTTGGCTTCCGAGCTATTCATACGAGGAATTTCCAGATAGAATATGCTTCCCTCTTTATATTTGCTTTCAACTCGCAAGTTTCCAGACATCGCCTCGGCTAAACGACGGCTCAAATATAGCCCCAAGCCAGTTCCGCCAATTTCTCGCGTGTCAGAATTATCCACCCGATAAAATTTCTGGAATAAATGCGGAATATCTTCGGCTGGAATGCCAATGCCGCTGTCTTTTACGCTTATGGAAATCTGCTTATCGTCGCCGGTAATATTGACGACAACTTCGCCCGACGGCGTGTACTTGATGGCATTCTCAATTAAATTACTGACGACTTCCCGAAAATGATCAGGGTCAATATTGGCATAAAAAATCGGCTGCAGCGACTTCTCTTTACTTTCGCCAACGATGTCTGGCATAAAGATGTAATTGAGCTGTTTTTCGCTAGCTTTTGTCGCCAAACCATCAAAAATATCCTTCAAAAATTCGTTTACGTTGATGATCTTCGGGTTATTTTTCATTCGCCCGTCTTCGACTTTGCTGATGTCGAGGAGATCTTGGAATAATCGTCCCAGATGTTGCGCCGATTCGTGGGCTTTGGTGATAAAGTCGCGGGCTTTCTCGTCGATGTGAGCGGTGGCTGGATTTAACGCCAGACCCAAATAGCCCTCAATTGACGCAACTGGCGTGCGCATCTCGTGGCTGGCGGTGGAAATGAATTCGGCTTGCTCGCGCTCTTCGGCTTTTTCTTTGGTGATGTCGCGGAAAACTACGATGATTCCTTCGCCGTCCGTGCCGACTGGAGAGCTGACGATTGACACTAAAATGCGTTTTTCGGAGCTGGTCAATAGGAACAATTTATCGTTGTGCGTTGGCTGGTTTTTTGATAAGGATTGAGCTATTGGATTCTCGAGGTCTTCTACGTCTTTTCCATCTGAGGTGACGAGCTTTAAGACGCTTTTCCAATTAATCCCGAGCGCGTCGCCTTGGTCCCAGCCGATGATTTGTTGGGCGGACGGATTTATCAGTTCGATGTTGCCGTCTTTGGAAATAGCCAAAACGCCGTCGTCGATGGCATTAATCACCACGTCAGATTTGTTCTCAACCGCGGAAAGCCTATTCTCCAGATTGGATGTATTGTCATCAGTTTTTTGGCGGCGAACCCATAGAACAAGGCTGAAAATCAAAGGCAAAAATCCGAAGAATAGGTAGCCGATGATGAATTGTATGTTTATTCCCTGTTGAACGCTGGTAGCTATAATCTGTAAAATAACCAAAAGCCCCATTATTCCTAAGATTATTGCACCGAAAAATCCTGCGAAAATTGCCACGATAATCCACATAACCAGGAATGGTGAAACGACTCCGCCGCTGGTAATTATGGTAGTTGTGGCGACGGCGACGGTTAACAGATATACGAAAATTCCGATTCCAGTTTCATATTTTCTGGGAAGCCAAAAGCATAAAATTAGCACAATTAAGCTGCCGATTCCTGCCACGCCAGCCGCCAAATCTGAGACAGATAATCCGATTGGCAGTTGATAGCCGGTCGGTATGAATCGTGCCCATGCATATAAAAGAATGATCGTGAAACAACTCAGTAATGCCACTTCACACAACCGTCTTAACCAAAATCTGGAAATTGCGTGAGGCTTAAAGTAAATCCCGCCCTTTTTCATGCTTTTATTATGGCGAATTTTCAGAAAAATCTCAAGTGATAAATATGACATAGAGGTTGTATGGATGCGGAAAAGTAGACAAGCCTCCTCTTCTCGTGGTATAATCCATGGAGTTACGGCCCTATCGTCTAGCGGTTAGGACACCAGGTTCTCATCCTGGCAACCCGGGTTCGATTCCCGGTGGGGTCACCAAGAATAGTTAACTTATTAAAAAACATCTACATGAAGGTGTTTTTTTAATTTGTGAAGTAGTATGCTTCAATTCTCAATATTCTTCAACTTTTCGTATAGACACATACTATAAACCGTACGTAGATGGTCTAGTTGACGATCTGTATGGCCTCATAACTAGGGACGGCCTAGAGTTTATAAAGTAACAAATCCACTTCGTCCCATTCCTCAACCACTGTGGTCAGAGTATATATAGCGATGGTTTTGGCGTTGTCATATATTTGTTTTGATGTAAGCTTCTTTAAATCTCTCAAGCTAAAGAGGTTGATGTTGTTGGATTCGCCGCTAGCTATATCATGTATCGGATTTTCCGAAGTAATAAATGCATAACTTATGTCCGTGTGATAATGCCCGCCACCAGCAGGATATGTGTGAATCGCGATCGGTTGAGGGTGCAGTTTCACTCCAGGCAATGAAGCAAGTCTATTGTAACGCGGCTGCAACAACCTCAGCTGGTTTTTGTCGTAGCCAGATTCTTCGGCTATTTCCCGTAAGACCGCTTGCCACGGTGTCTCGTCTAGCTCGACATGCCCGCCAAACTGCAATAACTTGTTTAGCTTGCGGTGCTTATGCAAAATAATCCGAGGTTCGGCACTCTCTGTTATTTTCACAATATATCCGCTAACGCATATATCGTGCTGGCCAGGCTGGTTATGTATATGAGGCATACTATAATTTTACTTTAATTGTGGTGCGCGGTCAAAAGGATGCGCAAGGGTAACCTTTAAGGCGGGCAGGTTATAAATTGCGCTATTTGACACAACGCAGCTACTCAGTTATTGTCTAGTAATAGAAGAGAGATTTCGTTATATCTTCGGAGAGTACCTCTGGGGATATTTGCTTGAGGAGTTCTTGACCGCTAAATATAAAGTAAACTCCAAAACGGTAGGCAGCCATGATAAAAACTACTGTATTCAAAAAAACAGTTGCCATTTCTTGATGATATTTGAAGATTGCTTTATTTTTATCTCGTCTCTGCGTTGCTGACTTCCGTTTTTGTTACGTTTACGAGCGTCATATTTAAAATGCTCAAGACCATATACTGTTTTATTGCATTTAGTGTATATGTCTGGACTCTCGAATGAATGCCAACCATTTAATATTCCTTCTGCTTCACTTAAACTCAAACCCAGTAGAGAGCATTCTAGATAAGGAGATTTGCTGTCATGATTTGAATATTTTCTCTTAATGTACTTAGCTTCATTTTTCGTCATGTCAAAATATTTAGTTATCACTACTCATCTGCTTGACGACATCTATCAAATTCCGCGGCGTAATGTCGGCTTTAATCAGATATCCGTCAACGCGACTCATAACGGATTTACGCGAAGCCTCGTCCTGCTCAAAATTGGTCATAATCAAAATCTTACTATTCGGAACCAAATCGACATTGTTATTTCTCAGTGCGTCTAAAATCTGGTCGCCGCGTTGCTCTGGTAACATTAAATCTAAGA